>JAZSKZ010000090.1:0-10089 GCA_045535135.1 Faecousia sp. | reverse complement strand
GACATCGGTAGCCTTCAGGCCCTGATCCAGTACCTGAGCATAGGTCAGGTCGGTATAGCGAACGGCATTGGGATCCTTATTGGGGTCAGCCGAATAGATGGCATCCACATTTTTTGCCATAAGGACCGCATCCGCCTCAATTTCCACACCCCGCAGCACTGCGCCGGTGTCGGTGGAGAAGTAGGGATTGCCTGTACCTGCGGCAAAGACAATTACCTTGCCCTCGTTTAAGTATCTGTCTGCCAGGTCTCGGGTGAAATACTCGGTAAATTTCGGCATCTCCACAGCGGAGAGCACACGGGCATCCAAGCCAGTTTTCCCCAGCGCATCCGCCACCGCAATGGCGTTCATAGTGGTTGCCAGCATACCCATAGCGTCTGCGTGGGAGCGCTGCATTTTGTCTGCGCCGTCCTTTACGCCCCGCCAGTAGTTGCCGCCGCCGATTACCAGCGCAATCTGCACACCCATATCCACGCACTTTTTCACGGTGGCGCACACGGTGTTCAGAATTTCAAAATCAATACCCCGGCGCTGTTCGCCGGCCAGCGCTTCACCGCTGAGCTTTAAGAGAATTCTTTTGTACTTGATTTCCTGCAAGACAAACCACTCCTTCCATTCACCGTCTATTGTATAATAAATCCTGCAAATTGACAACTAAAATTTCACAGAAAATGCAAAATGTTTTTCTTTTTTTGAAAGTTTTGGGAAGGTGCAGAGATTTCTGCGGAAAATCCCGGATTTGCAGTTGCAAACGAAACACAAATAGGTTATAATGTAGTGTAATTTGTTACGAATGAGAGGTATTATACCTATGGCTGAAATAACCGAAAGCAAAAATTTCATCCACGCCTTCATTGAAGAGGATATTGCACCCGGCGGTGCTTATGCCGGCAAGACCGTGCATACCCGCTTCCCGCCCGAGCCCAACGGCTATCTGCATATCGGACACTGCAAGGCGCTGATTATCGACTTTGGCACTGCGGAGAAATTCGGCGGTCTTTGTAACCTGCGTATGGACGACACCAATCCCACAAAGGAGGATGTGGAGTTCGTGGAGGCCATCAAGGAGGATATTCACTGGCTGGGCTTCGACTGGGGCGACCGCTTCTACTACGGCTCCGACTATTTTGAGAAGGACTACGAATATGCCGTGGAGCTGATTAAAAAAGGTCTTGCCTATGTGTGCGAGCTGACTCCCGAGCAGGCAAAGGAAATGCGTGGCGACCTGACTACCCCCGCCACCTCCCCCTTCCGGGATAGACCCATCGAAGAAAGTCTTGACCTGTTTGCCCGGATGCGTGCCGGCGAATTTGAGGACAATAAGTATACCCTGCGGGCGAAAATTGACCTTGCCTCCGGCAATTTCAATATGCGCGACCCGGTGATTTACCGGATTCGCCATATGGACCATCACCGCCAGGGCAGCAAGTGGTGCATCTATCCGATGTACGACTTTGCCCACCCCATTCAGGATGCGCTGGAGGGGATTACCCACTCCCTGTGTTCTTTGGAGTTTGAAAACCACAGACCCCTATATAACTGGGTCGTAGACAATGTATCCGTTCCCCACAAGCCCCGGCAGATTGAGTTTGCCCGGCTGGGCATTGACCACACCGTGCTTTCTAAGCGGAAGCTTCGCGCGCTGGTGGAAAACGACTATGTTTCCGGCTGGGATGATCCCCGGATGCCCACCCTGTGCGGTCTGCGCCGCCGTGGCTATACGCCCAATGCTATCCGCAACTTCTGCGACCGGGTGGGCGTGGCGAAAAGCCCCAACACCATTGAGTTTGCATTCTTAGAGCACTGCCTGCGGGAGGATTTGAACGAGTCCGCACAGCGGGTAATGGCAGTATTAAAGCCTGTAAAGCTCACCATTACCAACTACCCCGAGGGTCAGAGCGAAACCTTTGATGTGGAGAACAACCCCAACGACCCGGATGCCGGAACTCGTACCATCACCTTCTCCAGAAATCTGTGGATTGAGGCTGACGATTTCCTCGCCGAGCCCATTCAAAGTATAAGCGGCTCTACCCCGCCGGCCCCGAATGTCGGCTCAAGGGCGCATATGTAATCTCCTGCACCGGCTACAATACCGACGAAAACGGCAATGTTATTGAAGTACTTGCCACCTATGACCCCAACTCCAAGGGCGGCGATCCCGCCGACAGACGGAAGATTAAGGGCGCAACCATCCACTGGGTGGATGCAAATAACTGCTGTGAAGCCGAGGTGCATCAATACACCAACCTCTTTGACGATCCCGACCCGGATGCCGCAGGCAAGGATTTTCTCGCCTGTCTGAATCCCCAGTCTTTGGAGGTGCTCACCGGCTGTAAGGTGGAAAAGAGTCTGGAGAGCGCCAAGGCGCCTGCATCCTATCAGTTTATGCGTTTGGGCTACTTCTGCCCGGACAGCAAGGACTGCACACCGGGGCATTTGGTATTTAACCGCTCCGTCAGCTTGAAAGACAGCTTTAAACCTGCCAAATAAGAAACACCCCCCGGTGAAACTCACCGGGGGGGCTTTTTACAGCAAGAGCGATGCACACAACACATCTTGCTTTGTTTTTCTTGTCAGTAAACTGCGTCTGGCTCAATTTTTGCAAGTTCAAAGTAACTGCGGTTAGTCTTAAGATAGCCTTCTTTTTGGAGTTTGCTCAACTCTGCAGACATTGCTGCCCGCTCCACACAAAGGTAATCCGCAAGCTGTTGTCGGTCGTAGGGAATCGTAAAGTTCAGCTTTCCCTGCCGCAATGCCTCGCTGGACAGGTAGGATAAAATTTTATCCCGGGTGCTCCGCTTTGCCATATGGGTAATTTTATCATTAAGATTCAGTACCTTTTGCGCCATTACGGACACGAGATTTCGAATCAGCCGGTTATGATGCGCACAGGCATTGGAGCAGGTTGTCAGGAGCCTGCCCATATTCATTAGCATAATCTTGGAATCTTCTTCAGCCACCACGCTCACATTGAGGAGCGATCCGGGCATAGCCGCATAAGGCTCTGCAAAGTACTCTCCGATTCCGGTACGGTGCATAATATTCCGGTGGCCCCACAGATCTTCCTGAACAGAAAGCACAGAGCCGCTCAGCACAAGACCCATCATCTCCGTGCCGTCCCCTACCCGGAAAATATACTCACCCTTTTTCCGTTCAATCACTGCAGCACTCACGCAGTGCATCACAGAAAGGATTTCCTCCTCCGTCATACCCTGAAAGAACGGCGTATTTCGAAGTACAAATAAATGCTGTTCCATACGGCACTCCTTTGTTGTTTTTCCTACATTATAGCAAATGTTACAACAAGTTTCAATCCTTAATGCTACCGTCGATGCCGATGGTTACGACCTGCCAAGGGATAAACTTTCCGCTTTCCTGCAGAGCCTTCTTTGCAGCAAATTCCAATCCGCCGCAGCAGGGCACTTCCATTCGCACAATGGTTACGCTCTGAATATCGTTATTTCGAATAATTTCCCCGAGCTTTATGCTGTAATCTACATTGTCCAGCTTAGGGCAGCCTACAAGGCATACTTTTCCACGAATAAAGTCCTCGTGAAAACGGGCATAGGCATAGGCCGTACAGTCTGCCGCAATCAGGAGCTTTGCCCCATCAAAATAGGGTGCCTGAAAGGGCGCAAGCTTAATCTGCACAGGCCAGTTTCCAAGACGGGATATGCTGACTGCTGGAATGTCCTTAACCGACGCTCTCTCAATTGCCCGGGCTGCTGCGCCGGGGCAACCGCCTGACGAACAGGTGTTGGCCTTTTTCGCCATATTGGCTTTTACTGCCGCTTCATCATAGGCAGCGGCTTCCCGCTCTACAAATTTGATTGCGCCGGTGGGGCAAGTGGGCAAACAGTCTCCCAACCCGTCGCAGTAATCATCCCGCAGAAGCTTCGCCTTTCCGTCAACAAGGCCGATTGCGCCCTCGTGGCAGGCATCCACACAAATGCCGCAGCCGGTACACTTTTCTTCATCGATTTCAATAATTCTTCGCTTCATCCTTACGCACCTCGCTTCTGATTTGCCGCAATTTCCATCATAGCATTGTACATTTCCTCACCCACACACTGCTTAGCATAGGCGCACCACTGCACACAGCTGAGCTTATCATTGTAAGCCACAAAGCCGCAGTGTTCGCAGGCCATTTGGGAATCGATAGAGAACATCTCAATCTCATGACCGCATTGAGGGCAAATCTTTTCAATTATTGTAGGGGTCCGGGGCTTTCCCTGGCATCCGTGCATAGTCATAAACGTTCCCTCCTTTTCTTTGTAGCCTGATTTTACCACTATATTTCCATTAAGTCTGTTTGTTTTCAAACAAATACGCCTGAAAAGCAAAAAACTTTTCAGGCGTATCCTATGTTATTTAGAATTGACTTGTGAGCTCAGAGAGCGCCTTCCGTTTTTTGGGACGAAGCTTGTCATCCTCTGCGGCATAGCCGATGGTAATAACCAGCCGTACTGCACCGTCCAGATTACAAATGCCGCGGATTTTTTCATCATCCAGCCAACCAAGGATACAGGTTCCCAAGCCTTGGGCAGTTGCTTCTGCGGTAATATACGCCGCCGCAATGCCAATATCAATGGATCGGTAATCATTGCCCTTTACCTTCGCGCCAAGTGCTGCAGATTTGCAGTATGGTTTTTCAGAAATAACCAGCAACACCGGCGCATCAGTTGCAAACTTATTCATCCCCATACCCATACAGGCTTTGGCTACCGCTTTTGCGGCATCCCCCCGGCAAACAGAAAAATGATATGGCTGACCGTTGCAGGCAGAGGGGGCAATACGGGCAGATTCCAAAATTGCCGCAATTTTTGCTTCTTCCACTTCCCTGCTTGCGTCATATTTCCGGCAGGATTGCCGATTCTCAGCAATTTCGTAAAAATTCATAATAACTCCTTATTCAATTTCCAAAAGCGTATACTCCCGGGAGCCGTAGCCAATCCGGGCGGCAGCTTCCAAAATATGCACACCGTTCCTGGATTCCACCCGCTTCAGGAAATGCTCTCTTCCCCGGTCTTTAGAGGCATAAATGAGATCCATACAAGCCTGATCCAACGCCACCGGGTCTAAAGAGGATAAGATGCCGATATCTGCCATACAGGGGTCTTCTGCCTTAGCACAGCAATCACAGTCCACAGAGAGGTTGGCCATTACGCTTACATAGGCAATATTACCGCCGAACAAGTCAATTACCGTCCCTGCCGCATCTGCCATCGCTTCCAAAAACGCATTTTGGGGTGCAGTATGATCCCATACGATTTCCGGGTTACTGGTAGCCGCCGCAGAATGGATATAAGCCTTTCCCGCACTGGATGCACAGCCGATAGCCAGCTGCTTCAGCGCACCACCAAAGCCGCCCATCGGGTGCCCTTTAAAATGGGACAGCACCAGCATAGAATCATAATTTTTGATATTCTTACCCAGCAGATTTTCTTTGATGGCAAGGCCGTCAGGAACCGGCACAGAAAGATCCGGGCCTTCCCCGTCCATAATGTCCACGGGAAAATACTTTGCCCAGCCGTGGTCTTCCATTAGCTTTCTGTGCTTTTCGGCAGTATTGCGCTGACCGCCATAAGCGGTGTTGCATTCTACCACCGTTCCGCCTACACAGTCAATCACCGGCTTAAAGAATTCCGGGCGCAAAAAGTTCTGATTGCCCGCTTCTCCGGAGTGGACTTTGACGGCAACTTTGCCACTTAGTTTCTTTCCCAAAATCTGGTACATTTTCAGAACAGACTCGGGGGTAATCTCCTTTGTGAAATATACTGTGGGTTTCATAAAATCAACTCCGTTATCAGAATACCTGCATACCCTTCAGGATGGCTTTTACAGGGCCGTTATAGCCGTCATAGACGCCGGTTTCCTGAGAAAAACGAATGGCGGAGAGAACCTCCGAGAGCTTACCGGTAATAGAGATGCCGGTAACGGGCCGCAAGCTCTCGCCATCGTCATAATAGGCAAGGCGCACTTCGCCACCTATGTAATCATTAAAGGTGTCTACCTGCAGGCCGGACATAGATACTACCTCCAGATAAGGCGGCTTTTTCAGACAGTTGCAGGCGCTGCCTGCACCGACCTGCATACAGCGCAGGATACCTGTGGGTGTTTCCCCCAAGTATTGGCCGAAGCGATTTGCACCATAGTAGTTGACCGCCACACCGTCTTCCACCACAGAAATACTTTTTAGTGCCATTCCGTCGCCGTCGAATTTGGCGCTGCGGATATTTCCGGGGAGCTCCCCTGCCATGGTAATATTCAGTTTATCGCCGGTGGGGTCTTTCTGAATAGCATCGCCCTTATGGAAAAGTCCTGCGTGGGCATATACCGTGCTGTAATTAAGGTCACCGACGATATTATCGAAAAGTTCAGAAAGCTCCTGCTTATTAAGAATAATCACGCAATCCTTGATTTCACCCGGAGTAACCGCCTCATAGCGAGCCTTTACATCCCGGAGCTTATCGCTGATTTCCTTTTGAATCTGTGCTTCGTCCAATGATGCAAAGTTATACTGCTGATAAAGCTCCACGCTCTGCGTTTCGCCGTTATAAGTAGGAATCGCTTCCACCATCGCGTCATAGCGTATCTGGGTCTTGTCGACGCCGCGGCTGTTGCACACCCGGTCAGTATAGCGGTTTACAAAGACCTCAACAGAGTTAAGGTTCGCATTTTCCAAGGTATTTGCGGCAAACACATTCTTTGCAATGATTTCTGCCAATTCAGGCAAAGTCTTTCCCTCGAAATTGCTCTCTACGCAGTAGTTGCCTGTTTCATTTGCCGGAAGGGCATATGTCTTATTCTGAATCAGCAGTGCTTTCTTAACAGCTTCATCCGTAAGCCGGGTCAAATCCTCCCGGGTGGTAGAGGGATAAACGAGGAAAGAAGAATCACCCTTAAACTCTCCGTGGTCTACATAGACAGTTACCTGAACATCCTGGGTGTCTGCGGTACGGACAGTTTCCAGCTTGCCCTTTACAAAGAACAGCTGATAGCTTTCGCACTTATTTTCAACGATTTTATAATCACTTACCTGCTCATTGGCAGTGAGCGCATCGATAATGTTTTTCATCCCAACTTCACCCTCACTTTCAGCGCAGGACCGCCATCGCTGACCCGCACCCATTCTTTATAGCCCTTGCCGCACATACCGGCACCGATAACCTCAAAAGAGTCAGAAATCATAGAGATAGAGCCAAGCAGATCCGGCACATAACCACTCATTACCACGGGGGAAACATAGTTTTCCGTTAGCTTGCCGTCCACAATCTCAATGCCATACTCCGCAACGCACTGGATTGCCCAGTTTTTGGGGTCTTCCATACCGTTGTTGGTCTCAAAAAGCATGTAGCCGTGCTTAATGGAAGCAATCATATCCTCCAGCTTATCCTTACCCGCCTCAAAGAAGGTATTGGTCATACGGGAGTATGCTTTCCGGCGGGAGGATTCCCGTCTGCCGTTGCCCGTGGGCGCAGTGCCCAACTGGGATGCAGACGCAAGGTCAGAAATGCCGGTTACCAAAATGCCGTCTTTAATAATCTGGGTATCGCAGGCAAGCACACCGTCATCATCGAAGAAATAAGATGCGGCAGACAGAGTAGATGCAGCGCCGTCCCGCATATTGCAGATAGGAGATGCCACATATTTGCCCACATATTCTTTTGCCAGCGCCCGGTCTTTTACAAACTGGTCCATCTCAACGCCGTGGCCAAAGGCCTCGTGGGCAATAAGGCCGGTAATGGAAGGTGCAGTAATTACATCGTATACACCGGGAACTATTGGTTTCGTCAGTGTAAGATTGTGTGCCTTCTTGATAAGTGCATCTGCCTTAGTGGGCAGTTCTTTCAGCACTGCAGCGATGGTATTATAGTTGCTGCTTTCACTGGCGTAAATCGTCTTGTCATTCTCCCGATAGACGGTCATTAAATGTCCGTTCACCCAAGTATAATTCTGATCAAGCTCTTTATTCACTGAGATAAACAGCTTGGAAACCTCTAAAAGTCCCATTGCCACAACAGCGTTGAGAATGTACTCACTTTTTGTAAGTAAAGCAGTGCACTGTGTCTTGCAAAAATCCAGCAGCTGGGCATCTGTGTAGTCCGCAAAATCGTGTGGACGGCAGAAAGATTCCTTCATCGGCTCATCGGCAAGAACAACAGGGGCGATTGTGGCCATAGCCGGGGCAACGGAAGCGGCAAGAATTTTCTCAGCCAAAGCTGCCTTATCCCCCGAAATATCGTCGAGAGAATATTCGTAAAACAGCTTGCCGTCGCTCATTTTTACTACAAAGCCGCACTCTGTGTCCCGTCCGGGATTAATACCGGAGGTGTTGCGGTCTACCCGCACAGAGGTGGATTTGATATCCACGCCCAATACGCTCACATAAGAGAAGCATTTATGCAGTTCGGCTACCAACGCCTTTGCATCTTCCCTTCTGGATTCCAAAAAATTTGAAAATGCCATAATTAACCCATCCTTTCGGTTATATAAAACAATTATACCATAAGCGCACAGGATTGCAAGACGGCAATTTAAAAACAAAAAAAGCGGTCCGCAGACCGCTTTTTCATTTATTCTTAAACACAAATCGCTCACAGAGGGAAATAAGTGCAAGGACAAACAGCGCTACACCCGTACCTGCAAATAAATCCAGCACCGAATGCTGCTTAATAAACACGGTAGAAAGGGATATCAGTACAGCAATTACGCCGACCGCCGTCTTTAGTCCCCACTTCCCTTTTAGTTTCTTATTTTTAAGCACCGCAAAGAACAGTCCCAGCGATAAGCTCACATGCATGGATGGCATACAATTCCGGGGCGGATGATCCCCCACATAGATAAGTTTTACCATATCTATGAGTAAATTGCTTCTGCCCAATGCTTCAAAATCCGGACGCAGTGTCAGAGGAATTCCGTTAGGCACCAGTGTAATGAAGATCATGGGTATCCATGTACATCCCACAACAAAGGCCTGGGTCTGCCAAAAGGCTTCCTTGCCGGACCGCAGCGCCAGTAACGTAATAAGCGCAATAAAGGGATACCACATTACATAGGGAATCACAAACCACTCGCAAAACGGGATATGCCCATCAAGCGAAGACTGAAACAGCACCACATCCATATCCGCCGTGAATATGCGCATACATTGGTACCAGACAAGCTGGATTGGCCAAAACACAAGGAGGAAAAGAATATATTTATGATCCCTTACATAAGAAGAAAGTCTTTTCATACACCCTCCTCAAATTGTGGTATTACGCGTCTGCACACTTAAATTCCAGCCAACTCCAGCAGTGCAGGAACCTTCGATTCCCAGCCTAGTGCCATAATATGTACACCCTGACAGTAGGGCTTGCAGGCCTTAATAATTTCAGCCGCAATTTCCACACCGGTGATGCCGGCCTTGGCGCGCTCGGGGTCTGCCTTCAGCCGCTCAATCATTTCATCGGGCACGTGGACACCGGCAACATTATTGTTCATAAACTTGCACATACCGGCGCCCTTGGGAATAATCACACCCAACTGGACAGGCTTGCCAAACTGCTTTGCCTTTTCCATAAACTTAATGAACTTCTCAGGTTCAAAAACTGCCTGGGTCTGGAAATAGTCTGCGCCGGCCATTACCTTGCGCTCCATTTTGGCAAGCTGTGCATCCACAGAGTCAGAGCAGGGAGAGACAACAGCGCCCTTAGCAAACTTAGGAGGCTCGCCTACCAAGGCATTTCCGCCCAAATCAACGCCCTTTTCAAGCTGGCAAACCGTGTGAAGCAGAGATACAGAGTCCAAATCGAAAACAGGCTTTGCGCCGGGATGGTCGCCCATCTTGGTATGGTCGCCGGTGAGACAGAGAATGTTATCAATGCCAAACATAGCGGCGCTAAGCAAATCGGACTGCAGAGCCATACGGTTACGATCACGACAGGTAAGCTGATAAATGGGCAGCAGACCTGCATCCTTCAACGCCTTACAGGTAGCAAGGCTACCCAGTCGCATTACGGAGGACTGATTGTCGGTAACATTTACAGCAGTAATGCCGGACAGGTGCTCTTTCGCCTCTTCCACCAGATGTTCAATGTGGAAGCC
>JAZSKZ010000014.1:0-2869 GCA_045535135.1 Faecousia sp. | reverse complement strand
AACTACAACTCCTTGGCTCACAGAACGACATGGCTACGATCCGACTTAGCCCGAAGACCGTCCTCATCGGAAAAGTCCGGCTTTTCGTAAATGGCATCCTTTTCCTTCATAATGTCATACAGATGCTGGTTGCCCATAATGACCGTATCCATAATGGTATACTCGTCATAGGCATTCTGATTCTGCTTCAGAACAGAAAGCCGCTTATCTGGGTCGATAGACACAGAGCCGGAGGTGCTGTCCAGCTCGCCGGTGAGAATTCGCAGGAAGGTAGACTTTCCTGCGCCGTTGGCACCGATAATGCCATAGCAGTTGCCCGGCAGAAATTGCAGGTCGACGTGCTGGAACAGCCACTGGCCGCCAAATTGCATTCCTAAATTGCTGACTGTAATCATTTCTTACTCCTTATATCCCTCAATTAATACTACAGAAAGTGCCCTTTTTCTCTCAGGCGCATAATCATACATTATAATAATACCATAAAAATCCAAATAAGCAAAGCCTTTTATAAAAAATACACCTCAAAATTGAGGTGTATTTTCTCATTTTTCCGGGAGACGGCTGCGGCGGCGGTGGTGTTTTGTGCCGGTGCGCTCCTCCGGGTCTGCCTTTTCCGCCCGGCGGGCGTATACCTCTGCAGCCTCAGAGGTGGCTTCGTAGGTGAGACGGCTGACCCGCACTGTGCCCTCCGGCTGGTCGGAAAGCCGTACCCGAATCAGGAATTTTCCATGCTCCGGGCAGGTGGCAAGGTCCATATACCGCTTACCCGGCTGGGCAAACCAGCGGGTGCCCGTCATCTGTCTGCCGCAGGTGGGGCACTTATTTTCTGCCACCGTCTGCGCTGCCAGTGCGGTGTGCTTATCGGGATAATCATAAAATACTTTACGGCTGATACAGCCGGGGAGCTCTGCACCGTGGAAGCCGTTGACATGGCTTTGCAGAGCTGCGCCGTATTCCCTTGTCCCTTTTTCCAAATCCAGACGGGCGCAAATCAGCGCCGTGTGGTAGGCATCACCCAGCGCATCGTGGGCAGGACGGGTGGGGGGAATTTCAAATATTTCCATCGCGGTCTTCAGTGCCTTTTGGGCATTACCCCCGTCGGTTTGGGCATTGAAAATCATTTGGGCGTTGTACCACCGGGACACCCAGTTTTCCTCTAACCCGAAGAGCCGGAGATTCTCCCGCAGGATGGTAATATCATCAAAGCCCCAAGTTAAGAAAGTAATATCCTCACCGCACCATGCCTGAAAGCGTTTCATCGCCTCTGGGAAAGGCACGCCCTCATCCCGCAGCTGGGTTTCTTTAATGCCCGTAAGCTTGGAAATGCGCCGATTCAGCCGGCGGTAGTATTTGGGCGCAATCAGCACCTGAAATTCATCCGCCACACAGCCGCCGGTAATGCGGACTGCACCGATTTGGATGATTTCACCACGAATCTGTACCGGCAGTACCTTTTTTGCAGAGGGCGATCCTGGCCAAGGCTGATTCCACTCCATATCTAAAACAATGTAATCCATAGTGATTCCTCAGTTTTCTTATTGCTGTTTTTATCATACCATATCCCGAGTCCGTCTGTAAACCATAACTTTCCGCAAAAAGCCGCCCATTGTGGCATCTCCTGCAGGATAATACCCCAATGGACGTTTAGCTCTCCTTCAAATAGAGAATGTGGTTTACATAATTTCTTTGATCCACAGAGGCACTTTTTACAAGCCTCTGCACTACTTGCACAAACCGGTTATAAATTCCCTGGGTATCTTCCCCGATTGTGCAGAGCATTTCGCCGTTTTGGACCGAGGTCAGCCCCTGCTCCGTAGCGCCAGCGCCCATTATCAGCACATCTTCTCCCGGGACACGGCCGTTTTCCCGGATGGCTTCCGCCGCACCCAACGCCAAAACATCACTGCTGCAAATAATCAGTTCCAAATCCCGTCCGTACTTGGTAAAGGCCGATATGCACAGGTTCTTTGCCTCCTCGCCGGTTTGGCACTGGAAAAGCTCCAGCTGCTCTGCTGTATCCGGCACTCTTTCCTCCAGCGTTTGCCGGTAAAAGTCCTCCGCATCTGTAAGTACCAGATAGTGTACTGTTTTGTCGCCGTTAATGTCTATGGCATCAAACACAGCGGTCAAAAGCTGCGCCTGCATACCTGCGGGTACAGCTTTGTTGTTGCCCACGAAGTAAGCATTCCCCAAATTTTCCGGCTCCTGCCCCATAATAACCACGGGGGTTTCCACTGCCATTTGCAGTGCTTCTGCCATAGTAGCATCATCCACAGGCTCCAGAAGAATCACATTTGCATCCTCCGCCAAAAGCGCCTGCACCTGCTGCAGTTGGGTTTCCCCACTGCCACGGGCTTCCTCTACGATAACTGTGTAACCCGCCAGCACCAGCTTGCCCGCAAGGGAAGCATCTGTTTTCTCCCCTGCAGGCGCCGTGCTTTTATAGCAAACGCCTACCTTCGGCGTAAAAAAGCTCCCGGTAAAATATCCCGCAAGGCCCATAAGCA
Source organism: Faecousia sp. (assembly GCA_045535135.1). GTDB lineage: Bacteria > Bacillota > Clostridia > Oscillospirales > Oscillospiraceae > Faecousia. The sequence continues at coordinate 362 of JAZSKZ010000014.1, read as the reverse complement.
GAACAACAAGGCATATTCCAATTATAATCTTGCGTCCCATAATCTCTTTCCCTTATCTGCCTTTCTCTTTAAAAACGTAAGACTAATATACCATTTCTTTTCCATTTTGGCAACCATCTTTTATCCTGTATCGAAAAAAGGGTTGACAAAAGATTTTCTCTTTGTTATAATGACTCAGCGCTTGGACGATTAGCTCAGCTGGTAGAGCATGCGCTTGACGTGCGCAGGGTCAGCGGTTCGAGTCCGTTATCGTCCACCAGAAACAAAATCCCCATCCTTTTCGGATGGGTATTTTTGTTTCTAATGGCCGACGGACTCGACCCCATCTAAATGCGGCGCGGATGAGCGCCGCTGGCGACGGC
>JAZSKZ010000111.1:0-7938 GCA_045535135.1 Faecousia sp. | reverse complement strand
CCGTTTGCGTTTGCAAACGGGAGTTTTCATTATCTTCCTAAGTACTTGTGTACCACCGGCCAAGAAAGGTCGGCATAGAAGCGGTGTCCTTCCTGACCCTCGATCAGGGTGCAGCGATCTGCGCCGCCCATATCTGCATAGGCTTTCTGGCCCTGTTCAAAAACAACTCTTGCGCTGTCAATGGGGAAGCTGGGATCCAGCACGCCATTGACCTGCACAAAGTACTTGGGCCAAGACATCGCCAGCAGGTCACCCATATCGAAGTAATTGACCATCTGGGGAACATAGTTGCAGGTACAGTGCTTCTTTGTACCGATAGAGTCCTTCAGGGTTGCCATAGCGCTGGAGGGCATTGCCAATACGATTCTGTCTTCCAGAGCGGAGAAGTAGGCCGTAGCCGTACCGCCGCCGGAGTTGCCCATGCAGCAAATGCACTTAATATCCACAAGGTGGGAGAACTCTGCCTCCAACAGGTCAACCAGCCGCATCAGGTCCCAAACACGGCCGCCGATGGTGGTACGGCCCATCATCAGTTCGGTCATAGAAGGCTGCTGACAGCCGGGGCCGCCAAAGTACTTGCCGCCCAGCTCGCCGAAGCAACGCTGCTCCATAGCAATTGCTGCAAAGCCTTCCTTTAGGGCGCGAACGCAGAAGTCCCGGTCGCCACCGGAAATGGTGACCTCGTCCTTTTCAAACAGGGCTCTGCCCATAGAGATATGCATACCGGTAGAGTGGCCCTGCAAAGCAATCATAAGGGGGGGATTCTTCACGCCCTCCGGCAGGAACAGGTGGCAGGGTACCCGGTAGCCTTCCTCTGTTGCAAAGGTAAAGCGAATTTCCTTTGCGCCGGGAATGTCCTTTTCGTACTCAATTTCCATACAGGGATCAACTTTGGTAAAATTCTGCAGACCCAGCAGCTCCTTGAGCTTTTCACGGGCAGAAACCTGCCAAGCAGCAAAATCCTTGCCGTCATATGCCATAGACTGCTTAACGGCCAGAACCTGCTCTTTGTTGTAGTCGTATGTGAATTTCATAAAAAATTCCCTCCGCTTTATGTTAGTATATTTTCATTTTAACGCAAAAAGATAGTATATGCTACCAATATAATGGGGTTTTCCCCGGTTTGATTACAGAAATTTTGCACAAACGCCGGCAACAACTTATTCGTTATACAGCAGCAGAGAATACCAAGTAACGATATTGCCGCCGTACTGGAACTCCAGCCCCTGCTCCTCCAGTGTTTTCGTCAGCACAATACCGTGGCTCTCCACACAGGGGTGCATTTTCTCAGGAAAACGGCAGGGCTTGCCGTCTAAATACGTACAGCGCTCGCAGGCACTGCAGGCCTCGCCGGAGAGTACATAGGGCTCTATCCCCTGCCGGCGCAAAAGATTCCGCACCTCGTTGGTGATTTCCTCGTGGGGGCCCCGGGTATCCAAGCACTCCTGAATGTCCGTTACATCGGAAACCTCGGTTATGGTGCCGATGACCAGACCGCTACTGTAGCTGCGGCAAGTCTTTTCACATTCCGGCACCTGCCCCGTACCGGGCGGGCAGGCCCAAGACTTTCCGTACATAGGGCATTCGTTTTCGCATATGTAACGAATCCGCTCAGAAAATTCCAAGGTCTGCGGGTCAATATAAAAATAGGCGTACAGCGGAAGCGCCGCCAACCCTTCTTCCAGCAATTCTCTGTTCATTCCGTCAACTCCTTCAGTATCCTTGTGCAGCCCTCCTGCACATCCTCCCAAGTCTGGGTAAAGTCCCCGGTGTACCAAGGGTCTGCCACACCCCGGTCCGGGAGAAAGGGCTTAAATTTTCCTTCGTCCGGGAACATTCTGCGCAAATTTTGGGCATTGCGCTCATCCATATAGAAGATGTATTCATATTCTTCCACATCCCGGGCAGTAATCTGCCGGGCAATTTTCCCTTCGGCGGATATGCCGTGGCGCGCAAGCTCCCGCCTTGCCGGGGGATAGACGGGATTTCCCAGTTCTTCCCGGCTGGTAGCCACAGAGGCAATCTGAAACTGCTCCCCTACCCCCGCCTTTTTCACCATATCCCGCAGCACCAGCTCCGCCATGGGACTGCGGCAAATATTGCCGTGGCATACAAACAACACTTTCTTCATAATACGCCCTCGCTTTCGTTGGGGATATTATAGCATACGCATTTGCCGATTGCAACGCATAAAGGCTCCCCTGCGTAAGGGGAGCTGGCAAAAATCTTTGGTTTTTGACTGAGGGGTTGTCAAATGCGGACACGCGCACTCCCTCCGACCTCGTTAGAGGGAAGCTTTTTAGGAGAAATCAGAAAACCCGAAATCTTTTTTCAATTATACGTAAAACACAATTTTCGTGTAATAAAAGTGAAATCAACACAATTTTTATATTGCAAGCCGTGAAAATTTGTGTAATAATTAAAGTGCACGGAGGTGAGTCTATGCGTAAACAGATCGTAAACGCCCGTATTGTCCTGCCTCAGGGCATCTTGGAGGGCGGTGTATGCGCCTTTCAGGACGGTATCATTGATTACATAGGACTGCAGCCTCAGGCAGACGCCGCCACCGCACTGGACGCAGAAGGCAAGCTTCTTCTGCCCGGCTTTGTGGATATTCACTGCCACGGCGGAAACAACTTTGACTTTATGGATGCCCAGCCGGAGGAGATGGAGCAGATTGCAAAATTCCATCTGGCCCACGGCACCACTACCCTTGTCGCCACCACAATGACCGACAGCTGGGAGAACATCCGCAGTGCGCTGGACCGGGTTAGTGAGTTTCTCAAAAGCGGACGGCAGCTCAATGTGTGCGGCATACATTTGGAAGGTCCGTGGCTTGCACCCAGTCAGTGCGGCGCGCAGGATACATCCCGTATGGATATGCCCAGCGTTGCTGTTCTCAAGGATCTTGTGGAGCGTTACCCCTTTATTCACCGAATCAGCGCCGCGCCGGAGATTCCCGGCGGACACGATATTGGTCGTGCCGGTGCAGAAATGGGACTTACCATATCTGCGGCTCACACGGATGCGGATTTCGATGAGATGGAGCAGGCCGCAGAGAACGGCTACACCCTTATGACCCACCTATATTCCGGCATGAAGCTGACCCAGCGGAAAAACGCTTTCCGCATAGCGGGAGCCGTGGAAGCCGGTCTTTACGATGACCGCCTGTGTGTAGAGTTGATTGCCGACGGCAGACACCTGCCCGACGGTCTTTTGAAGCTTGCCTACCATTGCAAAGGCGCAGAGCGGATTTGCTTGGTTACCGATGCCATGCGGGGCGCAGGCTTGCCCGACGGCAGCCGCACAAAGCTTGGCTGTATGCAGGGCGGCGTAGATGTCATCATCGAGGACGGTGTGGCAAAATTGCCCGACCGCACCAGCTTTGCCGGCAGTGTGGCCACCGCCGACCGTCTGCTTCGCACAATGCACATGCAGGCAGGAATCGACCTTGTTGCTGTCAGCCAAATGCTCTCCGGCACCCCGGCGAAAGTTATGGGCTACCGGGATCGGGGCAGCATTGAAGTTGGCAAGCGCGCAGACCTTGTGTTAATAAACGATGAACTTACCGTTGATCGTGTATTTTTGGAAGGAGAAACAAAATGAAGGTACAGGTTTTTGAAGAAACAAAAGTAATGGGCCAGGCCGCCGCAGCACACGCAGCCCGGGTGCTGAACGAGGCCATTGCCCGGGGCGAAGAGCCCAGACTGCTACTTTCCACCGGCGCATCTCAATTCCCGTTCTTTGATGCATTTGTTAAGGAAAATGTGGATTGGAGCAAGGTTGAAATGTTCCATCTGGATGAGTACGTGGGCATCTCCACCGATCACCCCGCCAGCTTTAAGAAGTATCTTCTGGAGCGTTTTGTTAATGTTGTACATCCCGGCAAGTATCACCTCATCAACGGTCTTGCCGACCCCAAGGAGACCATCGCAGAGCTGACTGCGCTGCTTTCCGAGCGTCCCATCGACTTGGGTCTCATCGGCATCGGCGAAAACGCACATATCGCATTCAACGATCCCCCCGCTGACTTTGATGACACCAACGCCTATAAGGTGGTTACCCTTGCAGACAGCTGCATTCAGCAGCAGATTCACGAGGGCTGGTTTGCCTCCCCCGAGGATGCCTTCAAGCAGGCTATCAGCATGACCTGCAAGCAGATTATGGCATGTAAGACCATTATCAGCGTAGTTCCCTACGCCGTAAAGGCCGATGCTATTTATAAGACTCTGACCTCTGAAAAGTCCAATATGGTTCCCGCTACTCTGATGAAGGAGCACAGGGATGTAACAATCTATTGCGATAAGGATTCCGCCGCAAAAGTACAGGAATCCGTTTTGGCACAGTATCGTTAAGGAGAACTACTGCTGCAGGTACGCCCTTCCCATAAGATACACTGACTGAACAAGGAGGTATGCTGCTATGGCCTTTCCTTACGGCGCATCGCTGGAACGGGGCTCGGTTCGCTCCGCGGATACCGTTTCCATGCACGCCCATCAACATTGCGAGTTGTTCTTCTTGCTGTCCGGGCACCGGCGTTATTTCGTCGGCCACAGGATTTATGAGGTTGAGCCGGGGGACTTAATTATCATCCCCCCTACCCAGCTCCATCGTACCACGCAAAACTACACCCCCAATTACGAGCGCTACCTTCTCAACTTCTATGTGCAGGATCACCGTTCCTTTATCCGCTCCGTCGGTCAAGAGACCTTTGATGACCTGCTTTCCGGCGGATGTATCAGCTTCCCGCCGGCCGTGGCACGGAACATTCGCCAAATACTGGAACAGCTGGACCATGAACAGCAAGATCCCTCGGATTATGCCCAATTCGTTGTTACCAACCTGCTGCAAAACATCCTGCTTCAAACCCTCTGCTACGGAAAGAAGAAAGAGCCCTACCACGGCGAGTGTGCCGATAAAGTACAGCAGATTGCCCGCTACATCAGTTGCCATTACGATCAGGAGCTGACACTGACCAGCGCTGCCGCAATGGCCACTATGGAGCCCACCTATTTTTCCAAGCAATTCAAGGCACTTACCGGCTTCGGCTTCCACAATTATCTCACCCACACCCGTTTGCAGGCGGCAGAACGACTGCTCCGGGAAACAGAGCTGAGTATGACCGAAATTGCTGAGCAGTGCGGTTTTTCCGAAGCCAACCACTTCGGCAATGTATTCCGCCGATGGAACGGCATCTCCCCTTCCGCATACAGAAAAAACTTTGAATCCCAGGGAAAATGACCTGTTTCTTATCCCAAATCACAAGCATTTATGTATAATGCACATTCTGAATGTGACGTTATAGAATCCCGAAATTCTAAAAATGGAGGATAACAAAATGAAAAAAGCACTTTACTTAGTAATCGCTCTCCTTCTCTGCACAGTGCTGCTGGCCGGCTGCGGCGGCGGCGGTGGCGGAATTCCCCAAGACGACAATGTGATTACCATCGGTCTTCCCAAGCAGATAATCGTAGAAAGCTATGGAGACGACAATGCCCTGACCGCCTGGCTGGAGGAAAAGACCGGCTACGACATTGAGATTATTGAATTTGCTACCGGCTCCGGTGACTACAAGACTCAGCTTGCTACTATGGTCGCTTCCGGTGAAACCCTGCCGGACATTCTGTTTAGCTTCGACCTCGGCGATTCCCTCCGCAGCAGCTACGGTCAGCAAGGCTACTTCATCGACCTGAAGCCTTACTACGACAACAAGGAAAAGTCCGCACCCCTGTGGGAGCGCATCAACGCTATGGAAGAGCAGACTCGGCAGTGGATGTTCCACAAGCTGGAAGACCCGGTAACTGGTGCATACTACGCCTTCCCCAACGGCAACGCCAACACACTAGACAACTCCCGCTATATCCCCTGGATTAACCAGAACTGGCTGGACGCTCTGGGCCTACCTGTTCCCCAGAATGTAGATCAGCTGGTTGAAACCTTGAGAGCATTCCGTGACCGCGACCCCAACGGCAACAAGGAAAAGGACGAAATCCCCTGCATGGGCAACACCAGCAACATGGGTGGCGATGTCATCTCCTGGTTCATCAATATGAAGATGCAGATGGATATGACCTCTTGGATAAACATTGATTCCACTGGCAAGGGCTACGCCCCCGCTGTTACCGACGAATATCGGGATGCCATCAAGTGGATTCACGACCTGATGGCAGAAGGCCTGATTCACCCCGGCTCTGTTACTACCAGTTCTTCCACCCTGCGGAAGAACCTGGCTGCCGGCGATCTGATCGGTCTTGCGCTCGGCCACCCCACCAACCTGTTTGCCAACTACGAGGATATCGCAAAGTGGACGCCTGTTCCCATTTTCAGCTACGCCTTCTATGAGGAAAGCACCTTAACCTTTAAGACCTTCATCACCGAGGATTGCGACAATCCCGATGCTGCATGGGAGATTATGATGCTGTTCTACACCCAGGAAGGCGAGTACAGATGCCGCTTCGGTGAGCCCGGTATTCACTGGGATTATGCCGACGAGGGTGGCTTGAACGCTTTCGGTGAGCCTGCACTCATGAAGATTATGGACGACCTGTACACTGCTACAAAGACCAACTCCTTCTGGCGTGTATTCTGCTGCTTGGGTACTGTCGAGTATTCTCGGATGGTTCAGGTTGGCGATAACACCTCTGACGCAGAAAAGGCCTACTGGGACAAGGTATCTACCTTCATGAACAACTACGCAGAAGCTACCAAGATGGACACCGGCAACATTACGGTACAGCACCGTCTGATGTGGACCGATGACCTGAAGAATGAAGTGCCCTACCGTACAGACGTAACCGGTCTGTTTAATACTTATACAGATAAGTTCTGCACCGGCCAGCTGAATCCCTACAGCGACGATGCCTGGGCAGCTTACAAGAAGGAATTGAGCGACGCTACCTACGATAAGTGGCTTGTTGTTATTCAGGATGTTCTGAAGAACTCCCACGCGCACGGCGTTAAGTAAAATAAGCACAAACCTAGGCAGGGCAAACGCCCTGTCCGGGTGTTTTTATACAAACAGCCGCCGACCGAAAGATCGGCATCTCCTTTCATTGTAGGGCTTGATTTCCCTACACGAACGAAGTATAATTCTCACAGATAGGTTTGCAACGGAGGGATACAAATGGACATTACCGGCTTGGAGCAGTGGCACTTTGCTATGGACAAAGAGGCGGCAAATTATCTTCTCTCCCTTGTGCTGCAAGGGAAAAAGCGGGCCACCTCCAGCAGCCTCTGGGGGTACGAAATTGAGGGAGAACCCATTCCCGAAATTGGGCAAAGAAGTGTCATTACCGACTGGGATGAAAACCCAAAATGCGTCATTGAAACGGTAAATGTGCGTATTCTCCCCTATGAGGAAATCCCCTTTTCCCTTGCCAAGTTGGAAGGGGAAGACGATACGCTGGAATCCTGGCGAAAGCACCATAAGGAATTCTTCACGGAAGAGGGCAAACTCGTAGGCTATGCCTTTGCACCCCATATGCCTGTAGTTTTTGAAGAATTTGAGGTTATTCATACCTTTCCCGATTAAATAAGAAAGCGAGAGACCGCTATGCGTCCTGTAAAAACCGTAAAAGACTCCCTCACAGAGCAGCAATATTTCATCCGCCCCGCCCACATTAACCACTACGGCAGACTGTTCGGCGGTCAGCTTCTTTTGTGGATTGACGAGGTTGCAGGCATTGTGGCCAGCCGCCACTCCGGCGCAATTGTTACCACCGCCGCCATTGACAATCTCCAGTTCAGTGCCCCTGCCCACGCAGGCGAAATGGTGGTCCTGCACGGCCGTGTAACTTATGTGGGCCGCTCCTCTATGGAAATCCGGATAGATACCTATCGGGAGGCCTTGAACGGCAATCGTGAAATGATCAACCGTGCCTACATGGATATGGTTGCCATTGACTGTAAGGGGCATCCCATTGAAGTTCCCGATCTGAT
>JAZSKZ010000087.1:0-15609 GCA_045535135.1 Faecousia sp. | reverse complement strand
TGCCGTCCTTGTAGCCGGTGATGCTACTACTATCCAAGCGGTGCACATCGGAAACGGAGTAGAGGACTGCCCGATATTCCACCGTGCCACCAAGTCGGAGGCCAAGCGGTCTTAGGAAGACAAGTGTTAACTACAACTCCTTGGCTCACAGAACGACATGGCTACGATCCGACTTTGCCGTCCTTGTAGCCGGTGATGCTACTACTATCCAAGCGGTGCACATCGGAAACGGAGTAGAGGACTGCCCGATATTCCACCGTGCCACCGTCTTTCATCTGGTGGGGGATGGGAAGAAGCAAGAGAAGGGCAAAAACAATGCAGGCGATAGGAATAAACGTCTTTTTCATAGGGACAACCTCCTTCGTATAACTTATTTGAACGAAATCAGCCGATCGCCTTTGTAGGTGAGCTTGCCTTTTTCACCTACTCTGTATCCGCCGTAGGAAAATTCGGAGACATAGAAGCCTTTTTTCTTGCCGTCAAAGGAGAAGACGACCACATATTTTTTCTGCTTGCCGTTTCCGGCGTATTTTGAGACGGATTCGTTGATTTGCTTATTAACCACAACGGCGCTCACCGTTTTTTGGGGGGCAAGCTTGTTTTTTACAAAGACACGAATAAATACCAATACATAAAGGCCCACACTCAAAGCGACCAAAACGATAGTTAAAGCATCCGGCATATGCAAAGCCTCCTGTGGTGAAATCAAAGTATTTATTTCTTGCGTTCTTTCCGCTTTTTGCGAAGGTGGGCATATACCCTATCGCCAAAATCAAACAGGGCTTGATTTAGAAGATATATGGTAGGCGTCATAACCAGCAGGGTACCCATAATCAGCTTTGTGGAAGCACCGCCTGCCCGAAGCTGGAAAAATTCGCCCAAGAACAGGAAGCTGATTAAAAGCGCCAGCGCCATTGCACCCCAAATCAGTCGACGGAATTTGTCGAAGGGGGAGCAGACCCGGTAGAGGACCAAAAGACCGGTAACTGCCAAAATGGCGGTGCATACAGTTTGTATTTCCTCAATGGGTACGGAGAAAACCGTGCGGAATGCCAGTGCAGTTACTACGACTGCAATATTGGTTAGTCCCCCGGGGAATGCACGGCGCAAAACCGTTGGCAGGAATTTGCCCCGCACCCGCTCGTAGTTCGGCTCCATCGCCAAGAAGAAGGAGGGGACACCGATGGTCAGCGCCGAGATCAGGCTCAGATGCAGCGGCGCAAAGGGGTAGGGCCACTGGGCAATGACGGTGATGATGGACAAAAACAGGGAGAAAATGTTCTTCACCAAGAAAAGCGCTGCTGCCCGCTGAATGTTGTTGATAACCCGGCGGCCTTCGCCCACAATGCCGGGCATTGCGGAAAAGTCTGCGTCCAAAAGCACAAGCTGGGCAATCTGACTGGCAGCCTGTGCACCGCCTGCCATAGCGATGCTGCAGTCCGCTTCTTTCATTGCCAGCACATCGTTTACGCCGTCGCCGGTCATTGCCACGGTATGTCCACGGTATTTCAGCGCAGAAATCAGCTTCTTTTTCATATCCGGGGTAACCCGACCGAAGACGGTATAGGTGTCTGCCGCACGGAGGATATCCTCATTGGTTTGTAGGGTGGAGGCATCTATGTAGCTTTCGGCGTTTTCAATACCGGCACGCATTGCCACATCGGAAACGGTGGCGGGATTGTCTCCGGAAATGACCTTAATGGCAACACCCTGCTCCTTAAAGTAACGGAAGGTTTCCGGCGCTTCGGGACGGATGCGGTTTGTCATCAGAATCAGCGCTTCTGGGTAGGTTTTGCCGTACTCCAAAGCGCCGGGGGCGGGCTCACCATCATAGGATGCCACCAGCAGCACCCGGTAGCCCAGGGAGGACCAGTGGTCGGCAGTTTCCTGCACCTCGGTGAAATGGCCGTTCAGAATGGCTTCCGGAGCGGCCATTAAGTACGCGCCCTCGGCAAATACGCCGCCCTTCCACTTATATTCTGAGGAGAAGGGAATGGCTCGGTTCAGCTGCCACTGGGGCTCACCGGGGAACATTTCCTGCAGTGCCCGGGCGGTTTCGTTCTCCGGGCTTTCCTTTCCGTAAAGGTTAACGACAATCTGCTCCAAATACTCCGGGTCTTGATGGGACAGGGGTATTACATTCTCCACCTCAATCCGCGGCTCGGTGATGGTGCCGGTTTTATCCACACACAGCACATCCACTCTTGCCAGCGTTTCCACGCAATGCAAGTCCTGCACCAGCACCCGCTGCCGGGTAAGCTTCAGGGAAGACACAGCCAGCGCCACACTGGTAAGGAGATAGAGTCCCTCAGGAATCATACCTACGAGCGCGGCAACAGTTGCTTCCGCACTGCCCCGGAGGGAGAGGTGAAGCATACGGTACTGCTGATAAAAAAGAAGCATACCGATGGGAATCAGCAAAATACCGATGACTCGGATCATAAGATCCAAAGAGCGCATCATTTCCGACTTCGCCGGCTTGGGATTCTTTTTTGCCTCCAGCGCAAGGCGGGTGGCAAAGGCTTCGTCGCCCACTTGGGTAAGGCGCATTCTGCCGTTGCCGGTAACTACAAAGCTACCGGAAAGGAGAGAATCGCCGGGGAGCTTCTCAATGGCATCTGCTTCGCCGGTGAGGAGAGATTCGTTGACATACAGAGACCCAGTGCACAGAACGCCGTCGGCGCTGATTTGGTCGCCGGGGCCGTAGATGACGATATCGTCTTTTACCAGCTCGTCAAAGCGGATTTCCTCCGTTTTGCCGTCCCGAACGGTTTTTACGGTGTGTGCCGCCAACAATGTCAGCTTATCTACTGCCCGCTTTGCCCGGATTTCCTGAAAACAGCCGATGATGGTATTTACCACCACAATGACCATAAAGGTCATATTCATCACGCTGGAGCCAACCAGCGCCAGCGCCACAGCCATAATGGCAAAAACCAGATTGAAGAAGGTGCAGAGATTCTCCCGGATGATTTGCTTTTCCGTCCGGCCGGTCTGCTGGGTGGGCTTATTTTGCAGGCCTGCTTCAAACCGGGACTGCACCTCCCGGGCGGTAAGGCCAAGCTGGGGATCGGTTTCTAAAATTTCCAGTTCTTCGTTCATTCTGTTTTCTCCCTCCCCGGAGTCCCGTTTGTTCTTTCGTAAAGCAAGGTCAAAGACCCGTCCTTTACCGCAACGGTGGCAGCCTTGCCGATGAAATGGTTGCTCACACCGATGGGGAAACCGGCGGTAACGGTACCGTCCTGCAAGGTATATTTCAGGTTTGTGAGGGTAATGCCCCTAGCATCTGCTCCCATACAAAACAGGGAGAGAATCCCACTGCAATTTGCAGGAAACAGGAGTTTTTCGTTTCTTATTACGGTGGCGATATGGGTTTCGCCTACCAGATAACCGGCAACCCCCCGGTCAGCCATGTATTGTAAGGCTTGAAGGTTAGCAAGGGTATGGTCCAGACGGGGTCCGTCAAGTCCACCGTAAAGGATAACCTCCCGATAGCCCAGCGCCAGCGCTTTGCGAACAGCCAGCATAGCGTCTGTATCGTCTTTTTCCACAGGGAAAACCGTTGCGCCCTCCGGGATATATCCCAAAGAGTCAAAGTCGCCGATAATGGCATGGGGAGTAATCCCTAATTGGTTTAAATGGCACAGACCGCCATCAGCGGCGATGATATAATCCGCCTGCTCTATAGGCTCCAGCAGCGAGGAGAAGCCGCCGGCACAGAATATAATGCATTTTCCCACGGCTTTCACCGCCTTTCTTTTTCTATATTTTATAACAAAAAAGCCCTGCTGTAAAGCAGGGCGGAGAAAATTAAAGAAGATTCCACAAATTCAGCCGATGGGCCTCACCCATATCCCGAATCATTGCGGCAAGATTTACACAGCAGGCGGCAAAGTGGGGGATTTCCCCGGTGGCGGCGTAAATTTCCATTTCCCGGAACAGATGGTCAATGTCCTCCATAGGGGTGTGGTCTGCTACCGTGGTGGTGGCCTTTTTCCATCGATGCCATTTTTCTTGGGCGGACAGCGCCTGCGTTTTGCCACCCTCCGGGTCCCCGGAAAGGGCGCACTCGGCGGCGGTATCTAGCTGTGCGGCTATGGGGGCGTATACTTTTTCTGTGGCGCAGGAAAGGAAAACCCCCAGCGCAAGAAGCAGGGAGAGAACTGCAATTCCAATAAACAGCCGCTTCATTTCTTCTCCTCCTTGGGTAAATACAAAATATGGTCCTGACCGTCCACCGTCAGAAGCCAAGTGGTAGATACTGTGCCTTTTTTCTCCTCTAAAACCCGGTGTAACCACTCCATATCCTTGCCGGCTTTCTGTAAATTATCCCGGGACAGATACCCGTCAGAGATAATGGTCAGGGGAATAAACTGGCTGGAGGTTTGCACGCCGGCATCCTTGGCGTTGGGTGGCATATGCTCGGGGTAGGGAAAGACGGAGAGGTTTCCGTTGGTTTCCAATATGGCGTACTGTACTGTTTGCAAATCCAGTACACCCTTTTCCCGCAAATGCCCAGTAAGCTCGTCCAGCGTAACCCGGGTTTTTCGAAGATTCTTTTGTAAGATATTGCCGTTTTCCACCAAAATTACCGGCTTGCCGCAAAGGAGTTTGCGCAGAGGAATGCTTCGCAGGGACAGACAGGATAGCACCAGCTCGACCCCCAACACGGTCAGAATCGGCACAAGCCCGGAGTAGAGGGGGATTGCACCATCCTGCATAGGAATGGATGCAAGGTTTGCCACCAGCATAGTAACCACAAATTCCGACGGCTCCATCTGTCCCACCTGCCGCTTGCCCATTAGTCGAATGGTGAGTATCAGAACCAAATATAGCACAATCGTCCGAAAATAGGATAAAATCAAAACTGCCACCTCTTTCGGTGGCAGTTTTCCCCTTTTAAAGGGCAGATATGCATTAGTTGAGCTGGTTTTCGTAGATGTTTACATCGCCGACTGTGCCGATTTCAAAGTAATTATCCAGCATCGCTTTGGCAATTTTGGAGAGGGTGCTGCCGTGGCCGGCCTTTTCACCATAAATGGAAATAGCGATTTTCGGAGCTTCGGCGGGAGCAAAACAGACAAATGCGCCGTTGTCAGAGCCGGTAGTGCCGGTCTGTGCAGTGCCGGTCTTGGCGGCGACGGTGATGGGATAGTTTTTAAAAGTACCGTATGCCGTACCGCCGGACTCAGAGGTAACCTTTTTCATACCGTCCATATAAGAAGCATAAGCATCGTCAGAAATAGACAGGTGCTCTGCAATCTCTGTTTTGCTTTCCAATAGCAGGCTGGAGAAATCGGCGGCAACCACACGCTTTAAGAAAGTAGCCTTATACCGAGTGCCCCGGTTTGCCAGAGCGGAGGTATAAGCGCAAAGCTGGATGGGGGTGAACCGATTATCATCCTGACCGATGGAGGCGTGGATTTTATTACCCTGATACCAAATGGCATCTTCACCCTTGTGCAGCAGCGCTTTGGTTTCGGGATTTGCCCGGTAGCCGGTGGCTTCAAAGAGTTCAATGCCGGTTTTTACGCCCAGACCCAGGCCTTTGGCGGTATCGTCCATTGCGGTGATGGAGATGTTGTCCGCTAATTCATAGAAAAAGTAGTTACAGGAGACCTTCAAAGCTTCTGCACCGTTTAAATCGCCGTGGGTTTCTCTGTCGGAGGACCACTTCAAACAGTTGGCGATAAAGCCGGCATATTTGGTGAAGGAACCCTTGTCCCGAATGACGGTTTCGGAGGTGTATTCACTGCTGGAGTCCAGCGCGGCGATGAGCATAGACATTTTGTAGGTAGAGCCGGGAGGATATATGCCCTGAAGCGCCCGGTTATACAAAGGCGCATAGGGGGCATCTTTAATTTCATTATACTTCTTTGCATAGTTTGCCAAGTCGAAGGTGGGATAGCTGGCACAGACCAGCACCTGCCCGGTAGTGGGCTCAATGGCAACTACCGCACCGCCCTCAGCATCGGAGCCGTCGCCGGTACCGGTGCGAAGGGCTTCAATCACATCGGCCATTTTATCTTCGGCAATGCCCTGTAAGGTAATGTCAATGGTGATTTCCACATTGGAACCAGCCTTGGGGAGGGTGAGATACCGGGAGGAAATCAACGTTCCGTCCTTGGCTACGGTATCTTCCCGCCAGCCGTCTACACCATGGAGATACTGCTCAAAAGCTTCCTCAATGCCGGACTGACCGACGCGGGAATCCAATTCGTAGCCTTCAATATTTTTGTAGTACTCCCACTGCTTTTTGGTGACAGCGCCTACATGGCCCAAAATATGGGCAGCATATTCAGTGTGATATTCCCGGACAACGGAAAACTCCACATCCAAGCCGGGAATGTTTAATTCCATAATGGCGGCCTTCGCTTCGTCACTGGCATCTTCCAAGAAGATATATTTGGAAAGACTATTAATGCAACGCCGTAGATCTAGCTCATAACGCAGACCGATGACCTGCCGGGCTTCGTCGTCTGTCCAGGTTTCGGGGATTTTATATTTCTTTCGAAGTGTTTCGATAAGCAGGGGCGCAGTGATATCGGAGTCAATACTGCCCATATAGGCAAGATATTTTTGAAAGTAGTTTTGCCAGGAGGAGTTATAGGTATCAAGCGTGTAGATAAAAGGGCGCTCTTTAGAGATGGGGAAATGCTCTGTATAGTCAATATCCAACGCTTCACAGCGCTTTACCAGGTCATAGAGATATTCATTGGTACCATCAGCACTGATAAGCACATAGTGGTTAATCGCCAAGTCAAAGCTTGCCCGGTTACTGACCAGTACCTTGCCGTTGCGGTCCAGGATATTACCCCGGGCGGCTTTTACACGGGTGAGGGTGGTAAAGGTGGAAATGTTGTCGGTTTTTCCACCGGTTTGAATAATTTGCAGGTCATAGAGCGTCAGGGAAAAGAAACCTAAAACCAGCAAAAAGACCAATAGCACAATGCCGGCGCGGACGCGGGTTATTCGTTCCATATGGAACCTCCAATCGAGCCGATGAGTAGAAAAATGGGGTAAAGCAAGGGAAGGGAGAGTAGTGTCAATCCGCCGGTGAGGGCGAAACCAACAAATCGTCCGGGGTAGGTCAGACCTAAAAACAGTCCTGCAAGGAAAACAAGCAATTCATAAATCAGGAGTCCCCCGCCGGTACACAGGAATGCGGCGCCAAAGCCTTTTTGCAGATAACTTTGCCGGAAAAGTGCAGCGGCGATGGCAAGCAGGGTAATAAATACCATAGCATACATTCCCGGCGCCGCCCCGGAAAATTGGTAGACAGTGGCGGCGCACAGGGCAAACACACTGCCACGATCCACGCCTTCAACGACGCAGATGAGGATAATGGCGCAGGGAACCAAATCGGTGGTAGCGCCAAAAAGCCGGTAGCGGCAAAACACCACATCTTGCAAAACAGAAAGGGTTAATACCGCCAGGGACAGCAGTGTCCATTTCAGAATGGACAGCCTCTGTTTCGGTGTGATATAGAGCTTGTCCAGAAGTCCCGAATGGGGCTTATCATCCTGGAATTCATACTTTTTTGCCATACAATCACCCGTTGTTGTAGTTGGTTACGATAAAAACTTGCTCCAAAGAGCCAATATTTGCCGCAGGACGGAGCAGGGCATATTTGGCGATGCCTGTGTCGTCATAGCCGGCATCCACTACATACCCTAAAATCAGGCCTCTGGGGTAGACGGTAGAGCCGGTGGTAACCACCTGGTCGTTATTGCGGATAACTGCCGAGGAGGGCAGGTAATTCATTCTCAAAAAACCGGAAAGGCCGGAGGAGTAGCCGCCCTGCACCATACCGTTGCCGGAGGTGGAAAGGGTGGCGCTGATTTCAATGGTGGAGTCCAGTACGGTTTTGATAACCGCATAATTGGGGCCAACTTCGCCAACAAGGCCAACCACCTGCCCGTTGGCGGTGATGGCGCACATACCCTCTTTCAGACCTGCATTGGTGCCACGGTTGATGGTAACGGTGCTGGTCCAGTCATTGCTGCTCCAGGAGATAATATAGCCGTCTACCAGCTCAAAGTCCTCGTGGGTCTGCGTGAGCGCCAAAAGCGCCCGCAGACGCTCGTTTTCCCTGGCGATGGCATCTGCCTCTCGGGCTTCGTCTTCCATTTGGGCAAGCTGCTCTTTCAGAGCGGCGTTTTCTGCGGAAATGGACTCAAAGCGGAACATATAGTTATAAAGCTGCTCTGCGCCGTCAGTCAGGTAACTTATGCCTGTGCGGATGGGGGTGAGGACACCCTGCACCACAATGCCCGGAATGTTAATGCCGGTTAAGACACTGATGACACTGGTGGATACTGCCAAAAGCAGTACCAAAACAATTACGACCCGAACACGGGTAGAGAACAAATGCTTCATTTGGTTTCCTCCATAAGGGCTGGTGCGATTTTCTGCAACACCTGCGAGAGCTTGCAAATGGGAAGACCTACCACATTATAGTAATCTCCCTCAATTTTCTCCACAAAGAGACCGGCACCGCCTTGAATTCCGTAAGCGCCAGCCTTATCCATAGGCTCGCCTGTGCGGATGTAGCGGCGAATTTCTTCTTGGGAGAGGGGGCGGAAGTACACGTTGGTAACTTCCGTAAAGCTATGAAAGCACCCGCCCTGCAAAACGGTAACACCGGTCATTACCTGATGGCATTTTCCGGAAAGCAGGGTGAGCATTCGGAAGGCATCTGCCTTGTCTATGGGCTTTCCCAACCGCTGACCGTCGCAGACCACGATGGTATCAGCACCGATTACAATATCTCCCGGCTCACGGCAAACGCCTTCTGCCTTTAAACGACTAACTCTTGCAACCTCATCCCGGAGCGGCTTTGTGCCGTCCATTTCTTCCTGCGCTTGGGAGATCCGGACAGTAAAGGGGAAGGGGAAATATGCCATCAGCTCCCGGCGCCGGGGGGATTGGGATGCTAAAATTACGGCCATAGGAATAATCCTTTCTTACTCTACACCCCGCAGGTATAGTCCCCGGGTGCAGGCACCTGGGTCAAAGGGAACGGGGTTTATCAGAGAGGTGAGCACATTGTCCACCTCCCGGGGGTTTTCGGTGGTGAAATACAGGCGTGTGGCCCATAGACCAAGCTGGTTTAAATCCTCCTGTCTGTCCAGAAGGTTCAGCTTTTTGCCGTTGAGCAGGACACTCCGGCAGGAAGCACCGTCTTTAATAACGGGGAATTCTGCGCCGCTTTTGTCCGTAAGCTTGGTGGGTGTGTGGCAGGTGCATTGCCCGGTACGCCCTTTTATCAGGCAGTTTTCCGTAACCATTAGGGGCATTCTGCCGTAAATGATAAGTTCACAGGGCACGGCCTTACTTACGTCCCGAATCTGGGGCAGTGTCATTTCAAAGCTCAGGCAAGCGGAGCTAAGCTCCAGTTCCCGGGCGGTATTTACGGCGGCAGAATTAAACAGGTTCAGCCCAAAATCACCCCGGGTATTCATCCGGCTCTCCCGAACCGGCAGGAAATGTCCTAAATTACTGCAAAGCGCTTCCTGCACCCCTGCTTGCCGTACAGCAGTTAGAGCGCTGCGGATAGCCGGCAGTTCGCCGTCATGCAAGATTCGGGGCATAACGGTACAGACCTTATGCTCCTTTGCAAGAGCCTGACAAAACTGCAGGTCTCCGGCCAGAATGTGCAAAGGCACATACAAAACGGCAGGGCGCAGACGCAGAAGCTTATTTGTAATTTGCTCCCGGGTGGTAACCTGAACGGTTATAACAGGCGGCCGACGGCTGCCGGGGAAATGGGTAATCCGACCGGCGTGCCCAAGAGGATACTCCTCCCGGCGGGCACGTTGGGCGGTAAGAAGGTTAAGAACATCCCGGCGCATCGCGTTGATGGTGGCGGCAGACAGACTCAGTCCGGGGGAAATATCCGCCTCTACGGCTTTGCAGGAATAAGGGGTGCCGCCGGTTTTGCTTAAGCGGTCAGCAAGGGCGTTTTTGTCCAGGTCCAAGACCCGTGCGCTTTCCGGTGCAGGACCGGTCAGGGTACAGACCCGTCCCTCCGGGTCAATCACAGAGAGGGAAACACTGCTGGGAAGCACGGTTGCCCGGAAGGTTACCGGCACCAGCGGGTTTTCGACTGTTTCATAGGTCTGCCGCATTTCCTTCAGCCAGGCCTTATTCTCAGGGGTTTCCTCCCGAATACCGAACATATCTTTCCCAAGCCTGCCATCGTAATATCCGCCGGTAAAGCCCTGGCGGTTAAAGGCGGTAAGCAGAGTCTGCTCCATATCGGGGCGGACGAAGCCACTGTCGATGGCCTGACGGTATACGCTGGTAACGGCGGCCACATACTCCGGCCGCTTCATTCTACCCTCCAGCTTCACGGAGGTTACGCCGATAGATTCCAAATCTGCCATATGATAAACAAGGCAGTTGTCTTTTAAACTCAAGGGATATTTATTCTGCCAGCGGCCATAGCCGTAGCTTTGACGGCAAGGCTGGGCACAGCGACCCCGGTTGCCGGAACGGCCGCCGATTGCCGCAGAGAGATAGCATTGCCCCGAATAGCTCATACATAGTGCACCGTGGGCAAAAACCTCAATTTCAATGGGAGAGTTTTTGCAAATGTAGCGAATTTCCTCCCGGTTCAGCTCCCGGCTGAGAACAACCCGGGAAAGACCCCAACCGGCACAGAGCAGAACGCCGGAAAGGGAGTGCACCGACATTTGGGTAGAGCCGTGGAGAGCAATATGGGGGGCAATTTTGCGGCATAGCTGAATCACGCCCAAATCCTGTACGATAAAGGCATCCACGCCGCATTCTGCCGCCTGCCGGATAAGCTGGATTACCTCCGGGATTTCCCGGTCAGAAACCAGCGTATTAAGAGTCAAATGGACAGCTACGCCCCGAATATGGCAGTACTTTACCGCCTCAGACAGAGTCTGCGGCGTGAAGTTTTTGGCGCTTTGCCGGGCATTGAATTGTCCGCAGCCCAGGTACACGGCGTTGGCACCGTTTTGTACAGCTGCGCGCAGAGCCTCCATTGAACCGGCGGGGGATAGCAGTTCCAGCATAGTTTTCTCTCCATTATGTTATACTCCCACACATTATACCATAATTCCTTCGGGAGCGCTACCCCGTATTATGTAAAATGCCAAAAAATTTATGGAAAAGAAATAAAAAGGCACTGCCAAAAGACAGCACCTTTTTAGTGTATGTAAGTGTCAGACAGGGGCGCACTGCTTTTGCAGAGAGGCGGCCTTGGGGTGGAAGAAGCGGATTTTCTCCTTTGCAAGGGAGATGTTCATTTTGTCTGCTATCAGAAGTTCTCCGTCCAGGTTAAAGCCTTCCGGCTTGTCGCAGCAAATACGCAGCGATTTGGTGCGAATATGGCGGACAAGGTGGGGCAGCTCCTTGTATTTTCCGTTTTTATACTTGCCGACCACAGACAGAACCTGCAGGCGGGAAACTTTTGTGATAAGCAATACTTCCAGTGTGTCGTCAGTGGGGTCTGCATCCGGCACAGGGTGGAAACCGCCGCCGTAGTACTGCCCGTTACATATGCAAATCATAGTAAAATCTTCGTCGTAGCGCTTGCCGTCTATCTCCACCACATAGTGGCGTGCGATTCCTCGGATAGTGTTAATTACTGCGGATACGGCATAGGCCCGGAAGCCACTGAGCAGGGGAATCCGCTTGTAGTTTGCCACATCGGTACCGATGCGGGCATCCAGTCCCACGGAGCAGATGTTCAGGCAGTAACGGTCATTACAGCAAAGTAAATCCATTTCAGTTTCTTTGCAGTCCAGTAACTGATTAAGGTCCCGGAAAAGTTCCGGCTGGTCAAACTGGCGGATAAAATCGTTACCGCTGCCGCCTGCAAACATCGTTACGGCTACATTGGGATAGCCGGCTACGCCGGAAACGATTTCGTTGAGCGTACCGTCGCCGCCGCAGGAATAAATGCGATATTCCTCACCGGTCTGGGCAGCTTTCCGGGCAATCCGGGCGCACTCGCCGGGGGCGGTGGATACTTCAATGCGGTAGGGAATGCCTTTTTCGGTGCAAACGGACTCGATTTGCTCGGTGTACTGGGCTGTTCTGTCCCGGCTGCCGGCGGCAGGGTTGATGATGAACAAATGATTCATTTTTGTGCCTTCTTTCTGCGGCTTAAGTCGGTAAACATAAAGTAATCACATTTTAGCATACCGTTATAAAGCTTCCGCTTTTTATCTGCCCGGCGGCCAAAATAATGCTCAAATTCCGGCTCGGAGGTAATAATAAACTGCTGCCAGTTGTTGGCAAATTTCAGATGGCGACCCAAAGCACCGTAAAGGCGGCGGGCGCTTTCCTGCTCCAGCATTCGCTGACCGTAGGGTGGGTTGCAGACTAAAATGCCGCTATCCGCCGGCAGGCTCATTTTTGTGGCATCACCGTCTGCGAATTTTACGCAGTCCGCAACGCCGGCCTTACGGGCATTGGCCATAGAAAGGCTGACGCATTTGGGATCATTGTCTGACCCTAAAATGCGGTAATCGCCGTGAAATTCCTTATCCTTGGCTTCAGTACGGACTTGCTCCCATACAGCTTCCTCAACCCAAGGGTAAGCTTCGGCAGCAAACCGGCGGGTAAGCCCCGGCGCCCGGTTTTTGGCAATGAGGGCAGCCTCAATGGGGATAGTGCCGGAACCGCAAAAGGGGTCCCAGAAAAACTCCCGACCCCGGTAGCGGGTGAGAATCACCATCGCCGCGGCCAAGGTTTCCCGGAGCGGCGCATCGTTACCCACTGCCCGGTAGCCCCGCTTATGAAGCCCGTTTCCGGTGGTGTCCAGATATAGGGTAACCTTATCGTTCATAATGGCAAACTGAAGCTGGTATTTTACGCCGCTTTCCGGTAGCCACTGCATACCGTACTTTTCTCCCAGTCGCCGGGAGGCGGCTTTTTTCACGATTGCCTGACAGTCGGGAACACTCATAAGCTGAGAATTCAGGCAGTAGCCTTTTACGGGAAAAGCCCCGTCTTTGGGGATGAAATCCTCTAAATTGGTGCGGTAAACGCCTTGAAACAGTTCCTCAAAGCTGGTGGCGGAAAATTGCGCCAGCACAAGCAGCACCCGCTCACCGGTGCGCAGGCAGATGTTTGCCTTTGCCATAGCGGCACTGTCGCCGGTGAACAGCACCCGGCCGTTTTCCACCTGTACATTATTCATTTGCAAACGGCGCAGCTCATCGCCGCACAGTCCTTCAAGACCAAACAGGCAGGGGACGGCAAAAGTCAGTTCCTTCATAAGCTACCCTTTCGTGTTATCGGATAATTTGGGAGGGCTTGCGGTAGCGCTCCTCCTCGGATAAGACACAGCCGCAGTATTTTTGCATATAGAAGCCCAGTTCCCGGGCCTTTTCCTGCCCAGCTTTGAAAAGGGGACGGAAGTCCCGGTAAAGGAAGGGGATTTCGTAGGTGTCTGCCGCTTCCTCTGCGATTTCTTTCATCAGTTCGTGGTTTTGGTAGGGGCTGATAAAGAGGGAGGCGGTAAAATTATCAAAGCCTTGCTCCTTTGCCACCCGTGCGGCTTCAAATAAGCGCATTTTATAGCACTTGCCGCAGCGGCTCTCCAAATCCTCTGCTACCTCCCGAATGAACGGGCGCAAGGCATATTGATCCTGCATAATAAGAGGCAGGTCAATGGTGGCGGCATACTCCTGCAGACAGTTCCGTCTTGCCCGGTATTCTGTAAAGGGGTGGATGTTGGGATTATACCAAAATCCTGTCAGCTCCACACCCTCCCAGCGCAGGGAATCGATACACTGATTGGCGCAGGGGGCACAGCAAATATGGAGCAGAGTTTTCATAAGCGCCTCCAAAAAACGGAAAATTTTTATTCATCATACCACAAAATGTAAAACCTTGCAAGAAAGAAACTCGGTTACCTTTGGTATTTCTCCAGTTTTTGCAAAAAGTCTATGATATACTGAAACTGCACTTGACGGCGGACAGGCCGGCAGAGTATTATTATGAAAAAAGGGGGCGATGGTTTTGGAGGATATGGATTATATGAGGGAGGCCCTGAAATTGGCGGAGGAAGCCAATAAAGCAGGAGAAGTGCCTGTTGGCTGTGTTATTGTTCGCAGAGGAGAAATTGTGGGCCGGGGGCGCAATCGCCGGGAGCAGGATAAAACCGCCCTTGGCCACGCAGAAATAGAAGCCATTGCTGATGCCTGCAAAAATTTGGGTGGCTGGCGGCTGTGGGACTGCACATTATATGTAACCCTGGAGCCCTGCCCTATGTGCGCCGGCGCCATTATCAATGCCCGGATTCCCCGGGTGGTATACGGCGCTTCCGACAGTAAATACGGTGCCTGCGGTTCGGTGTGCAACTTGTTTGAAATGGATTTTAACCACCATCCCCAAGCGGAAAAAGGCGTGGGCGAGAAGGAAAGTCAGGAACTTCTAGATAGCTTCTTTAAAAAGCTGCGCGTAGAACTGCGGGATAGGCCTAAGTGGAAAAAGCCGGATCAAAGCGGAGGCGTTAAATGAGCTTAAGCAAAAGATGCGCTTATTTAGGCATAGCGGTTATTCTGTGCGCATTTGCGATTCGGGCGATTCTGAATTGGGGATATTTACAGAGCCCGGAGGGTGCAAAGCTGCTGACTTATTTTTATACCGGGCGGTTGCCGTTGGAAACAGCACCGGACACAGTGCCGGAACTGCCGTCTCTTCCCACGCACCCCGAACAATCAGACGAAGGACCACTGCGGTTTTCTATTCAGGCGGGGATTTCCGTATATTGCAATAATACAACACAGTATAAAACGAAGCTGGAGCAGTGGCTTTTAGACCCACTTAAGTGGAATCTAAAAAGTGAAAAACCAACGGTACTTATTGTCCATACCCACGCTACCGAGAGCTATAAGAATTTCGGACAATATAAAGAAACCGATCCCTTTCGCACAACCAACAAAGCGCACAATATGGTAGCGATAGGGGACAAGGTGGCGGAAATTCTGGAGGCGAATGGTATCTCGGTGGTTCACGACCAGGAACTGCACGATTATCCTGCCTACCGCAATGCTTATGATCGCTCCCGAGCAAGTGCTCAGGAATATATGGACAAGTACCCGGGCATTTCGCTGATTTTGGACCTGCACCGGGATGCGGTAACGGATGCAGCCGGAGAATTTATCCCTCTTAATGCCACCTACGGCGGCAAAACGGCGGCAAAGATCGGGGTTGTGGTAGGTACTGACGGGGCAGGACAGGCTCACGAAAACTGGGAGAAAAACGCCGCTTTGGCGGTAAAATTGCACGGCGTACTTGAAACGGAATTCCCCGGAATCTGTCGGCCGACGCAGGTGCGCAACAGCCGGTATAATCAGGATTTGCTTCCCGGTGCGCTGCTATTGGAGATTGGCTCTGCCGGCAACACCTTGGAGGAATCTCTGGCCGGGGCGGAAGTGCTGGCAAATGCAATTGTGAAGATGGCTGCCGGCGTAGAGGTTTTACCATAATAGAAACCCGGATGCGAAAAGCATCCGGGTATTCTTGTATAAAGAAAACCACGCGTTAGACGCGTGGTTCAATAAAGCCTATGGCGGTGAGTAAAAATCCCTGTTAAGATTATAGGTGCGGTCCGCCAACTGC
>JAZSKZ010000005.1:0-6804 GCA_045535135.1 Faecousia sp. | reverse complement strand
TTGTCTTCCTAAGACCGCTTGGCCTCCGACTTACCCACGCCGGCTACGAAAATATCCACTTTCCCCTCTGTGTCTGCCCAGATTTCCGGGCCTGTGGTTTCATAATGGGCAAGGGGATTTGCGGTGTTTCCAAACTGGTTGGGAATGAAGCTCCCAGGGATTTCCCTTTGCAAACGGGTTGCCTCGTCGATAGCGCCTTGCATACCAAGCGCACCGGGGGTGAGAACCAGTTCTGCGCCGTAAGCCGCAATCAGGCGGCGGCGCTCCATGCTCATGGTATCGGGCATTACGATAATACAGCGGTAGCCTCGGGTGGTAGCAACAGATGCAAGACCGATGCCCGTATTGCCGGAGGTAGGCTCAATAATCACCGAGCCGGGCATCAAAAGGCCGTCTTTTTCTGCGCTTTCGATCATAGAAAGAGCCACCCGGTCTTTTACCGACCCACCGGGATTAAAAGCTTCCAGTTTTAGGAGCAGTGTGGCGCACAGCCCCTCTTTTTCCCCGAGGCGCCGGGCCTGCAGAAGGGGTGTATTGCCAATAAGCTGGGCTGCAGAGTGAATAACCATTCTGTTTCCTCCCTTTCGTTCTTACAAAAATTATACGTCCAATCCTTAGCAGTGTCAACCGAAAGATTGACAGAAGATTTTTCCTGTGGTAT
Organism: Faecousia sp.; assembly: GCA_045535135.1. GTDB lineage: Bacteria > Bacillota > Clostridia > Oscillospirales > Oscillospiraceae > Faecousia. Next base: position 6,143 of record JAZSKZ010000005.1, on the reverse strand, counting down.
AACCTAAAGCATAAGGAGGCGAGCCTATGGCACAGATTGAACAGCAGATTGAAATCTTGGTAGACAGTATTCTCCGTGACTATAGCTGCGGTCGGGACATTGACCGTATGGAGGATGTGCGCCGCCCGGATAAGGATGCGGTGATTGATATTATTGAAAAGCTTCGCAGAATCATCTTCCCCGGCTACTCCCGGGACAAGAACTACCGTGTATATAATGCAAAGCACAATCTCTCTATGCTGATGGAGGATGTGTTTTATAACCTGAATAAGCAGATTTCCCTTGTGCTCCAGAGTGCGGGCGAAGATGAAGATACGGCAAAAGCCCGGGCAGAGGAGATTACCCTGCAGTTTTTCCGGCAGATTCCGCAGGTACGGGCAACGGTGCAAACCGATTTGGTAGCCTTCTACGAGGGCGACCCGGCAGCCACGAATATGAGCGAAATTGTGTTTGCCTATCCGGGACTTTTTGCCATTACCGTATACCGCCTTGCCCACGTGCTTTATACATTAGGCGTTCCTATGCTCCCCCGGATTATGACGGAGCACGCCCATAGCGTAACAGGCATTGATATCCATCCCGGCGCCACCATCGGGGAGTATTTCTTCATCGACCACGGCACAGGTATCGTTATCGGCGAAACCACCGTCATCGGCAAAAATGTAAAGATTTACCAGAGTGTAACTCTCGGTGCTCTTTCCACCCGTGGCGGGCAAAGCCTGCGGGGCGTCCGCCGCCACCCCACCATTGAAGACGGGGTAACCATTTACGCCGGCGCTTCCGTTTTGGGCGGCGATACGGTCATCGGCAGAGATTCTGTCATCGGCTCCAACGCCTTTATTACGGAGTCCATCGCCCCCTGCACCACCGTTACCATCAAAAACCAGGAGCTGCAGATGAAAGTCCACCCCGGCTGTACGGAATGTAAAGACCAGTTTAAGAAATAAAAACTTCGCTTCACTCGTACGACAGTACGAACTTCACTGCGAAGCAACTTCACTTTTGCGATAGCAAAAGCTTCAAAAACAAAAAAAAGAGAACCGCTCGGTTCTCTCTTTTTTTCATTTAATCACCAAAAGTGAACACATCCTTGAACTTCTCTTTGAAAATGGAATACACCGCGTCCAGAATCTTTTCGTCCTCTACGCTCACATAGTTTTCATTTTCCTCGTCCACAGGCTGGATTTCCAGAATGATAATCTCGGCAGCATCCTCCTGCGCAGGGGTCAGCACCAAGTATTCCTTGCCTTCGTAATCGATGCAGTCGAGGTATTCAAACTGGCACTCCTCACCGTTCTCGTCGGTAAAGGTAACGACGGAAACTTCCTCATCGTCCATTAAAATTTCATTGTTTTCCATATGATATCTCCTTTTGTTTTTTTACTATTATACCCGCAGAAACCAAAACTGTCAACCAACAGAAACTGTTGACAAAGCTTTGTTGGTACGATATGATATTTTTGTGGTTCAAGCATACGAAAGGCAAGGAGGCTGCTCTATGAACAACAAGAGAAAAACAGGTTATTTTTACTGTCGTTTTCTGCTCTGCTTTATCCTGATTTCAACGGCACTTCTCTTCTGCGCTTGCAAAACCAATCAAGGGAGCGAGCCGCAGCCAACTGAAACCACCGAGGCAACCACCGAACCTACCACCGAACCTACCACTGAGCCTACCACTGAGCCTACCACCGAGCCTACCACCGAGCCTACCACCGAGCCTACCACCGAACCGAAAGACCCCTACGCAGGCTTACAGTTTAGTATGAGTGATAACGGTAAGTTTTGCATTTTAAATACGATTCACCAATCTGCCGGAGAGCACGTGGTGATTCCCGATACTTATGAAGGCATCCCGGTAACAAAAATTTCCAGCAGTGTAATCTCACAATCTGCGTGGGTGAAAAGCATCACAATCCCCGATAGTGTAACCTCTATTGCTGATAGGGCATTCAAGGATAGTAAAACATTGGAGCGCGTTATCATTGGCAAAGGCATTGCTACTATGGACAATGATTCATTCGTTGGCTGTACAGCCCTGAAAGAGATTATCGTGGACGCAGACAACAAGCACTTTGCTTCCGCAGATGGCGTTCTCTATTCAAAAGACGGGCAGACACTGCTGATTTATCCTGCCAGAAGAGCCGGAACAACCTATACCATTGCGGAAACGGCAACTAAAATCGGTCGCTCTGCCTTCAACGGCAGTAAATATCTTATGCAGATAACCATTCCGGGAACAGTTAAAGAAATTGGCACATATGCTTTCGCAGACTGCACCCAACTTACGGATGTTATCATTCAGGCGGGCGTTACCAAGATTCACACCTATGCGTTTATAGACTGCACTGCCTTAACGGAAATCACTATACCGGGTAGTGTGTCTTATATTGATGTGGCCGCATTCCACGGTTGTAACAAGCTTTCCAGTATCACACTTGGAAACGGCATTACCCGCATTGGAGCCGAGACATTCCGGGGCTGCTACGGGATAACCAGTCTTACGATTCCCGAGAGCGTTACCACCATTGAGGAAGCGGCATTTCGGGGTTGCTCCGGACTTAAAATTGTTAACATCCCCAAAGGCGTAAAAACCATTGGCCCCCACGCATTCGGCGATTGCCACAGTTTAGAAAAAGTTACCATCGGCAGCAGTGTGAGCAGCATCGGCGAGGGTGCGTTTGCTTTCAATCAGGTCCTTACCGAGATTTGTGTTGATAGTGCCAATAAATACTACAAGGCGGTCAACGGCAATGTTTATACAAAAGATGGAAAAGAACTTGTAGCCTATGCGCCGGGCAAACCGGAAGCTGAATTTATAATTCCCGATGGCGTTTCCAGCATTAGAGGATATGCTTTTTCCGGCTGTTACAACCTGCGTCATGTTACCCTCCCGGACGGAATGAAAACCGTTGGTACATATGCATTCAGGCAATGCTACGGATTGGAAGAGCTGACTATGCCCAAGAGTGTAACAAAGCTTGAACGAAATTCGTTTGAAGCGGCAGGCAGTTTATCTATTATCTATTATAAAGGCACGATGGAGGATTGGAAGAAGATTAGAAAAGAGCGGGATTGGCACGCTGCCCACGAAACAAATCCCCACGCCTTCTGCACAGACGGTACTATTTACGATGCTGCCGGTGTGGGAAATTACGGATAAGATAGAATAAAAGCAAAACGGCGAGGAAAACCTCGCCGTTTTTGCTTTTTCAAAAACTTGCCGCCTTGCTGCTCTTTAGCTGCAGCTGGAGCTTATCCGCAATGAGCGCAATAAACTCGGAATTGGTGGGTTTTCCTTTGGTATTACTGACCGTATAGCCAAAAAATCTCTGCAGGGTATCCAAATCGCCCCGGTCCCAAGCCACCTCAATAGCGTGGCGGATGGCCCGCTCCACCCGGCTGGGCGTGGTCTGGAATGCCTTTGCCACTTGGGGATAGAGGACTTTTGTGATGGCGTTAATCACATCCATATCCCCCACCGCAATAATAATGGCCTCCCGGAGATACTGATAGCCCTTAATGTGGGCAGGTACACCGATTTCATGGATAATGCCGGTTACCATCGCTTCAATGCTACTTTTTTGGTCATTTCGGTTCAGTACCAGCCGCTCTCCTGCCCGGATTTCCTCCATCCGCTCCACAAGCACCGTCATATCACAGGGCTTGAGCATCAAATAGCGCACTCCCAAATTGGCGGCGGCGGATGCCACATAATCGGTAATAAAGCCGGATGTAGCCAGTACGATAGGCTTATTTTCCATACCGGAAATCGCCTTGAGAACACTAAGTCCGTCTTGCTTTGAGAGCATCAGATCCAAAACAAGAATCTGCGGCTTGCGCTCCTGTACCATACGAATTGCCTGCTCTCCGTCCCCGGCAGTGCCGATGATACGGAAGCCCTCGACCGCCTTAAGTGCGGCGGAAAGACCGGCAATAAAATCTTCCCCGTTGTCTGCAATCATCACTGTTGTAAAATTATCCATACCCCTTCTCCTGACATATGAGTTTATCCCCTTGTTGCGACAAATATAATTTAGCATATTCCACCGCTTTTTGCAAGGAAAAACAGAAACTTTCGCTCGACAAAAACCTGCATTATTCCCTCAAACTCTCTGTTTTTCAAACTTTTCGACAATTTGCGACAGAATTGTCGAATTGTGGAAAACGGTTGACGGAGATAGAAAAATCGTATACAATAAGGAAAATAACGAAAGGAAGTTATATTATGGACGGCACTTGGGATTTGGAAAAACTCTATCGAGGCTTTGATGACGAAGCCTATCGTTCTGACTATGCCCGGTTTGAAGCGCTACTGAAAGAATTTGCCGCATTTGCGGAAAATTTAGGCGAAACCGACCAAAAAGAGGGGCTTAAAAAGGGACTTTCCCTGCAGGAGGAAATCGCCAGCCTTGTAATGAAGCTTATTTCTTACGCCCAGCTTCGCCAGTCTGCCAACACCCGGGACCGGGACGCCGGCTCTCAGGCAGGCCGGATTCTGGCAGCCTACAGTGCTGTTGCCACAGCGGAATCCACCTTCAAAAAATGGGTAAGTGAAATTTCCCAGCTGTCGGAAATTGTCGAAAACGATGCGGACCTGAAGCCCTACGGCTTTCTGCTGCAAAATATGGCACGGGACTGCCGCTATCTCCTCCCCGGCCGGGGCGAGGAGATTATGGCCCGTATGCAGCTATCCGGCGGCAACGCTTGGAGTGATTTGCAATCCTATCTCACCAGCACTGTCCCCGTAACCTACCGAGGAGAGAAAATCGGTCTTCCGGCGGTGCGGAATTTGGCCTACGACCCGGATAGCCTTGTGCGGAAAGATGCCTATGAAGCAGAGCTTGCCTCCTATGAGCGGATTCGGGATGCGGTAGCTTTTGCACTCAATTCCATCAAACTGGAAACCATTTCCGACTGCAAGCTTCGTGGCTACGCCTCCCCCCTGGACCGCACACTGGAAAAGTCCCTGATGAAGCGGGAAACCTTGGAAGCGATGCTGTCGGCTATGGACGATTACCTGCCCAAATTCTGGCAGTATCTGAAGGTAAAGGCCAAGGCGCTGGGTCATAAGAACGGACTTCCCTGGTACGATTTGTTCGCCCCTATGGGAAAGACCTCCACGAAATTTACTGTGGCAGAAGCCCGGGATTATCTTGTAAATCTCTTTGCCGGCTTTGATTCGTCGCTTTCCCAAATGGTGGCGGAGGCATTTGATAACCGCTGGATTGATTTCTATCCCCGGGAGGGCAAGGTAGGCGGCGCTTTCTGCGCCGAGGTGGATGCCATCGGCGAGAGCCGGATTCTCACCAATTTTGACGGCCCGTTTTCCGATGTGGTAACCCTTGCCCATGAGCTGGGCCACGCCTTCCACAACCTGTGCATCCGGGGCCACCGGCCGCTGAACCGGGACTACTCTATGCCCTTGGCGGAAACCGCCTCTACCTTTAACGAATGTGTGGTTATGGCCGCCGCCATTGAGGGTGCCGCAGACAAGGCAGAAAAAATTGCCCTCATTGAGAGCCAGCTTCAGGACGCCACCCAGATTATTTGCGACATTTACTCCCGCTACCGCTTCGAGGCGATGGTTTTTGAAAACCGGGAAAATGAATTTATGGACGCAGATACCCTGTGTAATTTTATGACCGAAGCCCAGCGCAAATCCTACGGCGACGGCTTAGATCCGGACTGCCAGCACCCCTATATGTGGGTCTGCAAGAGCCACTACTACGGCCCTACCTTCTATAACTTCCCCTACGCCTTCGGCGGACTGTTTGCCCGGGGTCTGTACGCCCAGTACGAAAAGGAAGGCAAGCCCTTCGTGGAAAAATACAAGAAGCTGCTGCATACCACCACCGTGGCAACCGCTGAGGATACCGCCAAGGTGGCAGGCATTGATTTGACCGACAAGGCATTCTGGGCAAGTGCGCTCCAGTCTATTGCCGGGCAGATTGACCTGCTGTGCAGCTTGTTGGAGGAATAAAAATGGAAAAATTAAAGGCCTTTTTAGATTATGCCCACAGCACCTACCACGCCATTTCCTACTTGGAAAACACCCTGAAGGACGATGGCTACACCGCCCTCAATGAGGGAGATAGCTGGGAGCTTTTGCCTGGCGGCAAGTATTACCTGACCCGGGGCGGCAG
>JAZSKZ010000162.1:0-7486 GCA_045535135.1 Faecousia sp. | reverse complement strand
TCAGTTTTTTGAATAAATTTGTTCTAGCAAATTTTACTCAAGAATTTTCGTTGGCTGTTTTTCGCTTACGCTTAAACAATTCCATTAATTGTCCAAGGTGTTCTTGTTCGTCTTTGCGTTATTCAATTTACAAGGTACAACACGCTTACCGCTTTTGCGGTGAGCTTGCTAATAATATCACAAAGCAACATACTTTGTCAAGAACTTTTTTCAATTCTCGGCATTTTTCTTTTCGCTTTGCAAAACTCGGCGCCCTTTATCAGAGCGCCCCCGTATAATACCAAAATGCTACCCGTTTGTCAAGGACTAATTGAAAGATTTTTCGTCATTTTTCTTATTCTTCAACATGCCGAGAAGGGGCAGGAAAATCCAGAGCACGAAACTGACCGCTACCATCACATTAACAGGCAGTTTCACACCTATCAGCATAACGCTTCCCGCAATCAGCGCACAGATTGTAACCGACTCTGTTCCCTTTGCGAATTTGTCGCCTAAGCTATATATGGCGCACAAAAGCAGACTGTAGAGCCCATAGTTTCCCACCGTTACGCCTACGCTCACCAGTGCTTCAAATCGCTTTGCCACATCCAAAAGCTGTACACTCTTTGCCGCTTCATAGAATGGCCAGGAAACCCTGCCTGCAAGTTCCGGAGAAAGGGACCCTGCAATCCAGGCAGTTATACCGGCAGCCAATAGCGGAAGCAACCACAAAGCACTTTTCCCGCCTTTGCAGCAGCCAATGAAACTTGCAACCGCCGGAATCAGAAATATCAAAAAGAAAATATCCTTTGGCATTGCATTTTGTGCAACCAGATATTCTCCCAGTAAATCGCCGCAGCCGGCAGTGATTACAATGCCTATTAGAACTATGACAGCCCAGCATAAGATGCTGATACCTCCGGCTGTGTTTTTACAGCCACCACGGGCGGCCATTGCGGAAAGGGCAAGCAATATTAGCGGAACAGTTGGGAATGCACGCTTTGCTGTCGGCCAACATTCGGCGCTATAAGGCAGGAGTTGAGAAAGAAGCACACATAGCCACAGAATCTGCAATAACCGATAGATTCGCCCCTCCCAATGGGAGCCAAACCGCAAAGTCAACCAGCAGAGTCCAGACAGCAGAAATCCGGTTGCCAGTACCCCTAGCCAGTTTCCGTCGCTGTAAAACACCATAGGACCGATTATAGCCGCTATGAGCCACAGACGCATTTGATAACCTGAAATTTTATGATTCATAAATCCGCACTGTCTCCCCTTCCTGCACAAGACGAGGAATATTCTCCGCTCCGTTGCGCCAATTAAGCAATGTCACACCTGACGGATGGCTTTCCAGCAATTTAGCAATCTTCTCCAGAGCAGGCTTTTCATTGCAAATATAAATCAAGCAGGCCGGTCTAAAATAATTCCAAAACATTTCCGGTGGCACTTCCATATCCGGGGAAAGTAGTAGATAATTGGCGGTTTCCAAAAAGATATTTCCCGGCGTAACTCTGTGTAGGTCATAAACGGCATCGGCAATGGTTGTTCCCCTCCCCGTAACTGCCGTATCTGCCGTGATTTCAAATTGTCCGTTTTGTTTTTCAATATAAAGCACTTCAACCGGGTGCAGCTTTCCCACATCGGTACCTTGAAACGGCATCAGGGAGTGAACCGTAAGGATTGCAACTGTGAGAGCCAGGTATAGCAGCTTTTTCATTGCTGATTCCTCCTGTCAAAGGGACGCAAATCCGGGTTTCGTGTTTTCATTCGATTAAGCCGTGGGCGAAGAAGGGACAGATTGCGCCCCTTCGCATAGGGAGAAAGGTAAGCTACGCCCAAACTACTAAGTTCCGATAAATGAGTAATGAGTGCAATAAGTCCGGCGGTTACGCCAAAAAGCCCCGCAACTGCACCCAAAACACTGATAACAAAACGCCACAGACGCACTGCCTCGGCAAAATCCCGGTTCGGTTGTACAAAACCGCATATTCCTGAGATACTGACGGTAATCAGGGCGGCAGGAGAAATGATTTTTGCCTCGACTGCCGCTGTGCCGATCACAATACCGCCTATAATCGAAACCGATTGCCCGATTGCCCTAGGCAAATGAATGCCCGATTCCTGCAAAAGCTCAAAGGCAACAAGAAGTCCAAGCACCTCCACAGCTGTGGAAAACGGCACTGCTTCTTTGCTTTCGATAATAGACCGCAGCAGTGGTAAGGGCAGCATTTCCTGATGAAAAATCGCCATTGCCACGAAGATGCCTGGAAGAAGCAGGCTCATAATCAGAGCAAGGTAGCGCAGCACACGAACACAGGAAGCAGAAATATAGTCTGTTCCCCTATCCTCCGGGCTCTCCATAAAGTAGCCCAAATCTACCGGGGCAAGGTAACCAAGCGGCAAGCCGTCCACCAGTAGTCCCACGCGCCCCTCCAAAAGTCCCTGACAAAAGCGGTCTGACCGCTCGGTATATTGAAGAAGTGGAAATGCCGTAGGGCGAGATCCGGTAACATACTCCTCCACGCCTGCAGGATAGATAAGTCCGTCAATATCGATGCTGTGAAGACGGTCTTTCATTCTTTGCACAAGGTCGGGATTCGTAACACCGTCAAGGTACACCACCGCAACATTTGTATGACTTCGTGTACCTACATTGGTTTCATAGAGCCGAAGCTCCGGGCTTCGCAGGTGGCGTCGGATGTAGCTTGTGTTGGAGCGGATTGTTTCCACAAAGGCATCTTTTGCGCCCTTGACCGTACTCTCCACCTCGGGCGTAGATGTCCCCCGCTTGTCTGGCGTTCTGACCTCAAACCCGATTGCCCCGATTCCGGGAAATAGTACAACACAAAAGCCATTGACCAGGAGCTTTGCAACTGTGTCCAAATCTTCACAGGGCTTTGCTACATTATTATATATCATACCGTGGAGGGCACGGTTGTAAAGCTGCTCCATAGTCGGCGCGTGGAGGTGCTGGGTGATGGGCTTAAAAATATAATCCGATGCATAAGCCGATGCAATCAGACCGTCTATGGCATAGGCGTAGACCGTGTGCATTCCGCACCGAAGCTCACGACGCATAAAGTCTGCCGCATCCCGAAAAATACCACTGATATTCTCGTCCGTTATAGGCCCGGCATAGGCTGGATTTTTCTGCTGCATATACTCACCTCCCAGGTAGTATACCCACAGCATTTGGAATTATGTGGAATCTTGCTTTTTTCTTCGCTGGGTGGTATGATAGTTAAAATCAGATTAAAGGAGTCCGTCCTATGTCCCACGTTATAGCCGCCGTTTCTACCGGCAACCAAATCAGTGCAATCGGAATTGTCCGCCTGTCGGGCGATGGGTGCGCCGAAATTGCCGGTAAGGTATTTACGCCCCATAACGGGTTTTCTCTCAAAGATGCGTCAAACAGAAAGCTGATTTTAGGAAATTTATATGACCGCTCGGGCAGAGTAATTGATAATTGTCTTGCGGTGTACACAAGAGCCCCTCACACCTATACGGGCGAAGATACAGTGGAATTCCACTGCCACGGCTCCCCCGCTCTGCTGGCTGCCGCACTGGATGCTTTGTATCTCGCCGGAGCAAAGCCTGCTGCACGGGGTGAGTTTACCCGCCGTGCCTTTTACAACGGACAGCTGGATTTGACACAAGCCGAGGCCGTTATTGACTTAATCGAAGCGGAAACCACCGATGCCGCCGCCAATGCCGCTGGTCAGGTGGGTGGCGTGCTGCAGAAGAAGTTGGCCCCTGTATATAATAATCTTACAGACCTTTGCAGCCATTTCCATGCTGTGCTTGACTACCCGGACGAGGATATTGAAGATTTCGGTTTGGCTTCCTACGAAACTTCCCTCAAAAAGGATGCAAAGTCTTTATGTGAACTGCTGCAAACCTATGGGCAGGGCAGAATTATGAAGCAAGGCGTTACGGCTGCTATTGTGGGCAAACCCAATGTGGGCAAGTCCAGCCTTCTCAATGCCCTTGCCGGTTTCGAGCGCGTGATTGTAACAGATATTGCTGGCACGACCCGGGACACCGTGGAAGAATCGGTTATGTTGGGCAACACCCGCCTGCGGCTGATTGACACTGCCGGAATTCGATCTACCGGGGACACCATTGAGGCCATCGGTGTGGAGCGCTCCCGGAAGGCTTTGGAAGAAGCGGATTTGGTTTTATTCGTATGCGATGCTTCCCAGCCCCTTACCGACGAAGACAGGGAGGTTATTGCTCTGTGTGCCGATCGGGAAAACGCCATTGCACTCATTAATAAGACAGATATTGGAAACGCAGTTGTTCCCAGCGATTTGCCCTTTATGACCATTCTCCGCATCTGTGCAAAAACCGGCGAGGGCTTGGATATGCTATCGTCTGTGGTGGAGGATATGTTTGCCGGACAAGCGCCCTGCGACGGCTCCATACTGACAAACCCACGGCAGTTTGATGCCATTCGGAGAAGTTATGAAGCTATGCTCTCCGGCCTGCAAAGCCTAAAACTGGGACTTACCCCGGATGCAGTGCTCACCGATATTGAAGCTGCTATGGAAGCTATGGGCGAAGTTACCGGCGCAACGGTCCGGGACGATATCACCGCCCGCATCTTTGAACGATTTTGTGTAGGAAAGTGAAGAAATGATATATTTAGATAATTCTGCAACCACACGGCCCTGCCCTGAAGCAATTGCTGCAGCTACGGATGCCATCACGCAAAATTGGGGAAACCCCAGTTCCCTCTACACCTTTGGTATCGAAGCCGCCCGGCTGCTACGTACCGCAAGAGGTCAGGTTGCCGCAGCAATGGGCGCTGAACCCGACAGGGTGTTTTTCACCTCTGGCGGAACAGAGGCGGATAACTGGGCAATCTTCTCTTCTGTGCAAAAAATGAAAAAGCGGGGTAACCATATTGTTACCACCGCTATCGAACATCCGGCTGTACTAAACTGTATGCAAGTTTTGGAAGCCCAAGGTTTTGCCGTTACCTACCTCACCCCGGACGCTGCCGGCAGAATCTCCCCGGAAGCGCTGGAAGGCGCTCTGCGAAAAGAAACCGTTCTGGTATCTGTGATGATGGTGAATAACGAAACCGGCGCTGTCATGGACATTGCAAAAATGGCCAGAATCACCCACAAGCATAACCCGGAAACGATATTCCATACCGATGCAGTGCAGGGCTTTTTGAAAATCCCCTTCCAAGCAAAGAAACTGGGCGCAGACCTGATTTCTGTTTCTGCCCACAAGGTACACGGCATAAAGGGCGCAGGCGCTCTGTACATCAGCCCTCGGCTGAAGGCTTTCCCTGCCTATCTGCAGGGCGGCGGACAGGAAGCCAAGATGCGCAGCGGCACAGAGGGCACTGCCGCAATTTTCGCCTTTGGTGCTGCATGCCGCGCGGTAAGCAGCACAATGGATGCAGACCTTGCCAAAGAATACGGTTTTCTTCAAACCATTCTAAATACCCTTGCAGATTCGCCGGAGGTGCAGATTTTGGGCGCCCACGAAGCGCCCCACATTCTGTCCCTGTCTATTCCCGGTGTGCCTACGCAGAATACCATTAACATTCTGCAAGATTTGGGAATTTGTGTATCTGCCGGCTCTGCCTGTGCAAAAGGTCATCGCAGCCCAGTGCTGACAGCGATGAGCATTGCACCGGAAATCATTGATAGCGCATTTCGGGTCTCCCTCAGCCGGGATACCACTGAAGGAGATGTATCCGCTTTTATTTCCGGGATACAAGCAGTTCTAAACTGGAAAAAAAGATAAAGCAGGAGGCCACGCCTCCTGCTTTTATTATGCAATTTCAAATTCTTTGGGAATCTCTATCACAGTATTTCCAATATCATAGACACAAATTGCTGATGTAACGCCGTTTCGCAGTACATTCGTGTCAAGGCGGACGAGCTGACCGTTTTCAAACTTAAGGGTACATTCCATGCGCATTTGTCCAGATTCTGCCGTAATCGTATAGCTTTTTTCAGCCTCGTTGTAGACCGCTTCAGAGAATTTCTCCTGCAAGCCGGTCATTGCCACATCCACATACTCCGGCAAATAGGTGTTTAGATAGTCATCAATGCCCTCTGCCTTTCCCCTATAGCGGGTCCATTTCTGGTCGATAGCGCTCCAAATATATGTATAATAAGTATTATCTTCCAGGACGCAAATAGTCTTATTGCCGCTTGCCGATTCAACAATCATCTGGGCTTCGTTGGATACTGCAACCTCAATTTCGCCAGCATTTCCCACGATATGCACATCAATGGTTACATTGTTATAAATCTCGTTGCGGTGCTCCCCTTCGCCCAAGGCAAGCTCCCACTGCTCCTGAGATACGGTATAGGTTGTCTGTACTTCCTTAGGGCCACAGCCGACCACCAGAAGAAGCAGACATATTAAATACAAAAAGAATATGCGCTTCATATAAATGCCTCCATAGTGTACACATTATACATTGAGAGACCCGGTTTTGTCAACATATGGTGAATTTTATCCCAAGGAAATACCCATCTGCGACTCAATCATTTGAAAACGGAGTGGTAAACACCACTCCGTTTATGATTAATATGCAACGCCCCAGTAGATCATCTTATCTGCAGGCTTGCCGCAACAGGCACAGGTATCTCCCAAATGCTCCTGCTTGAAGGGGATGCAGCGGGAAGACATACCTGCCTCCTCCTTCATCCGCATTTCGCAGGCAAGGTCGCCGCACCACATTGTTTTTACATAGCCGCCGTTTTCATCCTGGAGCTTCTTGGCCTCTTCAACGGAATTTGCCGCAAAGATATGCTCGTCGAGATTTTTCTTGGCCTTGTCAAACATCTGCTGCTGCACAACCTCAAGCTGCTCTTTAACAGCACAGGCGAGATTTTCAATTTTAACAACAACTTTTTCCCGATCGGTACGGCGGACAATGACGCACTCGCCGTTCTCCAAATCCCGGGGACCGCACTCTACACGCAGAGGCACGCCCTTCATCTCGTACTCGGCGCACTTCCAGCCCATAGAATTGTCGGAATCGTCCAGCTTTACACGGAAGCCGGCATTCAAAAGTGTTGCCTTGAGACCGTTGGCAGCTTCCAAAACGCCTTCCTTGTGCTGGGCAATAGGAAGAACAACTGCCTGAATCGGCGCTACCTTGGGAGGCAGAACCAGACCGTTATTATCGCCGTGGGTCATAATGATGCCACCGATAAGACGGGTGGAAACACCCCAAGAGGTTTCGTGGGGATTGGTCTTCTGATTATTCTTGTCAGTAAACTCAATGCCGAAGGCCTTGGCAAAGCCGTCGCCGAAGTAGTGGGAGGTACCGGCCTGCAGAGCCTTCCGGTCATGCATCATGCACTCGATGGTGTAAGTCGCCTCGGCGCCGTTGAACTTCTCCTTATCGGTCTTCTGACCACGGGTCACAGGCATAGCCAGTACATTCTCGCAGAAGTCCGCATAGACGTTCAGCATACGCTCGGTCTCTTCCTGCGCCTCCTGGGCGGTGGCGTGCATGGTGTGGCCTTCC
>JAZSKZ010000115.1:0-2054 GCA_045535135.1 Faecousia sp. | reverse complement strand
TTGTCTTCCTAAGACCGCTTGGCCTCCGACTTGAAAAATTTTTTAAAAACCTGTCAAAAGCTCCAAGAGCAGGTCCACGCACTTTTCCATATCCTCCACGGGGATATACTCAAACCGCCCGTGGTAGTTTTCGCCGCCGGTACAGAGATTCGGGCAAGGCAGACCCATATACGACAGCCGTGCGCCGTCGGTGCCGCCACGGATAGGAACGGTCCGGGTAGTCATCCCCACCCGCTCCATAGCCTGCAGCGCCCGGTCCACAATGTACATACAGGGTTCAATCTTCTCCCGCATATTAAAGTAGCTGTCCCGGATTTGCACATCCACCGTACCTGCGCCGTACTTTTTATTCAGGAACTCCCCGGCAGCAACCATAACTGCCTTCTTTTCCGTAAATTTCTGCATATCGTGATCTCTCACAATATAGCGCAGTGTGCTCTCCTCCACCTGCCCCTCCATATCGGTCAGATGAATAAAGCCCTCGTAGCCGCTGGTATGCTCCGGGCGCTGGGCGGCAGGCAGCAGGCTCTGGTATTCCATGGCAATCAGCTGGGAGTTTACCATCTTGTTCTTTGCCCCGCCGGGATGAATACTCAGTCCCTTAATTTTCACCACTGCACCTGCGGCATTAAAGTTTTCGTACTCCACTTCGCCCAAAGCTCCGCCGTCAACCGTATAGGCATAGTCCGCTCCAAAAGCTTTTACATTGAAGCGGTCTGCTCCCCTACCAATTTCCTCGTCGGGGGTAAAGCCGATGCGGAGCGTTGCATGCTTCTTATCGCTGTGCAGAAGCTTTTCTGCGGCAGTAAGAATTTCCGCCACACCGGCTTTATTGTCTGCGCCCAGCAGGGTTGTGCCATCCGTAACCACCAGGTGCTTGCCGTGGTGGTTCTTAAGACTCTCATAGTCTGCTTCCCGGAGGAAGATTCCCTTTTCCTCATTCAGGCATACATCGCCGCCTTTATAGGCAACCACCCGGGCCTTGATATTCTCGCCGGAGGCATCCGGAGCGGTGTCCATATGGGCAATGAGCCCAATTACCGGCAGGTCCTTATCTCCGGGAACTGTGCCGTACACATAGCCGTTTTCGTCAATATGGGCGTCGGCAATTCCCATAGCGAGCATTTCTTCAACCAAGGCGTTTCCCAGCATTTTCTGCCCCGACGTAGAGGGACAGGTTTCGGAAAATTCATCGGATGTGGTAGGAAAGCTTACATAACGCAAAAACCGTTCTAAAACTGTCATAAATCCTCCAAAAAAGAGGCGGGGTATCCCCCGCCTCTCCTTACTTTTTTACTTTGCGGCGTTTACCAGCTCGGCGGTATCCTGTGCGATCATCAGCTCTTCGTTGGTGGGCACAATCCAAACCTCGACCTTGGAGTCGGGAGCGGAAATCTTGTGCTCGCCACGCTGTGCGTTCAGCTCGGGATCCAGCTTTACGCCCAGATATCCCAGATACTCACAAACAGCGGCACGGACAGCTTTGTCGTTTTCACCCACACCGGCGGTGAAGGTCAGCACATCAATGCCGTTCATAGCGGCGGCGTAAGCGCCGACATACTTGGCAACCTCGTAGCAGAACTTCTCACGGGCCAGAGCGCAGTCTTCGTTACCCTTCTTTGCGCCGTCTTCCAGATCACGGAAGTCGGAGGAAACACCGGAGACAGCCAACATACCGGACTTCTTGTTGAGCATATTCAGGCATTCGTCAACGCTCATACCGTACTTATTGCAGATGAACTGCACAACAGCGGCGTCGATATCGCCGGAACGGGTACCCATAGGTACACCGGCCAGAGGGGTCAGACCCATAGTGGTATCCTGGCACTTGCCGTCCTTCACAGCGGACATGGAAGAACCGTTGCCCAGATGGCAGTTGACCATAAGTCGGAGGCCAAGCGGTCTTAGGAAGACAAGTGTTAACTACAACTCCTTGGCTCACAGAACGACATGGCTACGATCCGACTTGGGGTCAGACCCATGGTGGTATCCTGGCACTTGCCGTCCTTCACAGCGGACATGGAAGAACCGTTGCCCAGATGGCAGTTGACCAT
>JAZSKZ010000095.1:0-41275 GCA_045535135.1 Faecousia sp. | reverse complement strand
GGCAGAAAGATGTCCAAGAGCCTTGGCAACGGCATTGACCCCCTGGAGATGATTGAGAAATACGGTTGCGATGCTCTGCGTATGAATATGGTTATGGGCAACTCTCCCGGAAACGATATGCGTTTCTATGTGGAGCGCTGTGAGGCTATGCGTAACTTTGCCAATAAGCTTTGGAACGCCAGCCGCTATGTCCTGATGAACCTGAAGGAAGATGCAGAAAACGCACTTCCTGACGAAAAAGACCTGACCATCGCAGACAAGTGGGTTCTTTCCAAGCTTAACTCCCTGATTTCCGAGGTTACGGAAAATATGGAGCGCTATGAGCTGGGCGTAGCCATTCAAAAGATTTATGACTTCCTGTGGGATACCTACTGCGACTGGTATATTGAGCTGACCAAGGTAAGACTCTATAGCGAAGATGAGGCTCAGAAAGCGACAGCACTGCAGGTGCTTGTCTATGTGCTGGATCAAACGCTCCGTCTGCTTCATCCCTTTATGCCGTTCATTACGGAGGAAATTTGGCAGAGCCTGCCCCATAGCGGTGATGCGCTGATTGCGGCCCAGTGGCCTGTATTTACCGAAAAGCTGAACTTCAAGACCGAAGAGACCTTAATGGAATCTGTTATGAATGCCATTCGGTCTATCCGTAACCGCCGGGCAGAAATGAATGTACCTCCCTCCACAAAGGCTGCGCTTTTTGTTCTAACCAGCAAGCCCAATGTGTTCACCGAGGGTCGGGACTTCGTTCAGCGCCTTGCATATGCGGATAGTGTTACCATCCTAGACAAAGAACCCGAGAATTTGGACGGTATGGTCTGCTGCACAACCGCAGATGCAAAGCTGTATATTCCTATGGGTCAGCTTGTGGATGTGGAAAAGGAATTGGACCGCATCGGTAAAGAATTGGAGAAGGCGGAAAAGAACCTTGCTGTTATTGAAGGCAAGCTGAATAATGAGAACTTTGTTGCCCGTGCTCCCGAAAATGTTGTAAATGCAGAACGGGAAAAGGCACAGAAAGCAAGAGATTTGATTGCTCAGCTGAATGAAAGCAAGCAGGCTCTTTTGAAACTGTAATCTGTATCAAATAAAAGTAGCGTAAAACTTCGGTTTTACGCTACTTTCTTTTTTTGCCTACCGATTGCGACAGTAAATTTATTTTATGGATTTTATACTGAAACTGTAATAACAAAGGAGGGAAACAAAATGCATTTAACAAGCTTTTTGCAGGACGGTTTACTTACTGTCGCACTCACCGGCGAAATCGACCACCACTGCGCCAAGGGGTATATCGATACCATCCTTGGAAAAATTGAGGCTTATAAGCCCCGGACCTGTGTTCTGGATTTTCGGGATGTTACATTTATGGATTCATCCGGGATTGCGGTGGTCATAAATACACTGCGAAATATGCAGCGATTGGACGGACGATTAATGCTCTCCGGCATCAGCGATCAGCCTATGCGTGTATTCCGGGCATCGGGCATCGATAAACTAATTGAAATTAAGGAGGCTGTAAGATGAAATTTGAGAATTATATGACGCTGGAATTTCCCAGCAAATCGGCAAACAAAAGCTTTGCCCGTTCGGCAGTTGCCTGCTTTGCGGCGCAGTTGGACCCCACATTGGAGGAACTGGGCGATATTCGTACTGCGGTATCGGAGGCGGTAACTAACTGTATTGTACATGCCTATCCGAATGGATTCGGTACGATTTATGTACGCTGCCGGATACTAAAAGACAATGTGCTCGACATTGTGATTAAGGACAGAGGCGTGGGCATTGCAGATCTGGAACGGGCACGGACACCGATGTTTACAACCGGCGGCGGCGACAGAAGCGGCATGGGCTTTACCATTATGGAGAGCTTTATGACTACTTTTTCCGTTTCAAGTGAGGTAGGTAAGGGAACAACGGTACATATGCGCCGGAAACTTCAAAAGCGCAGATGAGCAGAACGGAGGAGCTGATCCGGGCAAGTCGGTCCGGAGATGAAGAAGCACGGGAAATGCTCCTAACGGAAAACAGTGGGCTTATCTGGGCGGTTGTGCGTCGATACACAGGCCGAGGCGTGGAAACGGAGGACCTGTATCAGCTTGGTTGCCTTGGTTTTCTAAAAGCAGTTGACGGTTTTGACTTGAGCTTCGGCACACAGTTTTCCACATATGCAGTACCGAAAATTGCAGGAGAAATCCGTCGTTTTTTGCGGGATGATGGAGCTGTGAAGGTGTCCCGTGGAATTAAAGAGCGTGCTGGGGTGATAAAAAATGCCAGAAATCAGTTGATAATTGAGTATGGAAGAGAGCCCACATTATCTGAAATCGGTGAGCGGACAGGCCTTTCATTGGAGGAGATTGCTATTGCAGAAACAGCCACGGCCGGTGTGGAATCCATCCATCAGGAAACCGGAGACGAGGGATTTACCCTTGAAAGTGTTCTTACCGATACGGAAACTGAGGATGTGGTCTTGGAAAGAATCTCTTTAAATCAAGCAGTAGATTGTTTGCCGGAAAAGGAGGCAATCGTCATTCGTTTGCGTTATTTCCACGGACTAACACAGGAGCGAACGGCAAAAGTGCTTTCTGTTAGCCAGGTGCAGATTTCCCGAATTGAAAAGAAGGCGCTTATTCATTTAAAAAACCTTCTTTCTTGAGAATTGTACTTTACCTTTTCAAAAAAATAGAGTAAAATAGAACCATCCTATTTACACACAGGTATGGTTATGACGGAAGAATATTTAAAGCGCTTTATTGATGCTCGGCGGGCCTATATTGCCCGTCAGTTTCCAAAACTGAATAAACCGCAGCTGGACGCGGTTCTCACCACGGAGGGTCCGCTCCTGCTGCTGGCAGGTGCTGGAAGTGGTAAGACAACGGTACTTATTAATCGCATTGCAAACCTCCTTCGTTTCGGCCGTGGCAGCGACAGTACGGAAGTGCCAGATACGGTTACGGAAGAGGATGTGCTGTTTCTCGAAAATGCGCAGATTCTCACCGATGAAATGGATATTCAGCGGGTAGAGTATCTCTGCCAGGTTGAGCCTGTTGCCCCTTGGAGTATCCTAGCCATTACATTTACCAATAAAGCCGCCAATGAAATTAAGGAGCGGCTTACGATGGCCATCGGCCCTGGTGGCGACGATGTTTGGGCAATGACCTTTCACTCCGCATGCTGCCGTATTCTCCGTCGGGAAATTGAGCGGTTGGGTTACACCCGGAATTTTACCATTTATGATGCGGCGGACTCTGAGAGGGCGATGAAGGATGTACTGAAAGAAATGGGACTGGATGATAAGACTTTCCCGCCAAAATATGTGCTTTCACTCATCAGCCGTGAGAAGGATAATTACTGCTCGCCCAAGGATATGGAGCAGCGGCTTTCTGAATGTGGTGATTACCGGCTTGAGCCGATCGTCCGGGCCTATTCCCGCTATCAGAAGAAGCTGAAGGATAATAATGCGCTGGACTTTGATGATATTATTTACCTCACTGTAAAGCTTTTGCAGGAGCACGAGGATGTGCGTGCCTACTATCAGCGGAAATTCCAATATGTGCTCGTGGACGAGTATCAGGATACGAACCATTTACAGTATTTGCTTACCGCATTGCTTGCCGGTGGCAGAGAAAATCTCTGTGTAGTAGGTGATGACGACCAGAGTATTTACCGTTTCCGCGGCGCAACGATTGATAATATTTTGAATTTTGAAAAGCAGTATATTGGCTCCCGGGTGATTCGACTTGAGCAGAACTACCGCTCTACCCAAACCATTTTGCAGGCAGCAAACGGTGTGATTGCCCACAATTTAGGTCGAAAAGGCAAGGTGCTTTGGACGGCCAACGGCGCCGGTGATGCCATTACTGTTTATGAAGCTGGTGATGAATCGCAGGAAGCCGCCTATGTAACCGGCGAAATTATCAAGGGCCATAAGAAGCACGGCTTTAAACATTATGCCATATTGTACCGCACCAACGCCCAGTCTAACATTTTGGAGCAGACCCTTCGCAGAAATGGCGTGCCTTATAAGATTATCGGCGGTATGCGGTTCTTTGACCGGGCAGAGGTAAAGGATATGCTTTCTTATCTCTGCGTTATCAATAATCGCAACGATGATTTGCGGCTGAACCGAATTATTAATAACCCACCCAGAGGTTTGGGTTCAAAGTCCATTGAAACTGCCCAGCGGCTGGCTACAGCGCAGGAAAGCTCTCTATATGCCGTTGTTTGCGACCCCTATTCCTATGCGCCGCTGGAGAAGCCTGCGAAAAAGCTTCTGGAATTCTCTTCAATAATTGAAGAGCTGGCAGAGCTTTTAAACACAGGTATGGACCTTATGAACTTCTACGAAGAGGTAATGCTCCGCACCGGCTATATTGCTATGCTGGAGAGTAAGCCCACGGAAGAGAACAAGACCCGCCTTGAAAACATTCGAGAATTGAAATCCAGCATTAAGAACTATGTAGACAATGCGGACGAGCCTTCTCTTGCGGGATTCTTGGAGGAAATTGCCCTTTATACGGATCTCGATAAGTACGATGCCGGCGACGATTCTGTGGTGCTGATGACAATGCATGCCGCAAAGGGCTTGGAGTTTCCCCATGTGTTTATTGTGGGAATGGAGGAAGGGTTGTTTCCCGGTGTTCGCAGCATAGGAGATAACCTAGAAATGGAAGAGGAGCGTCGCCTTTGCTATGTGGCAATTACCCGGGCAAAGGAGAAGCTTACCATTACCCACGCACGGCAGAGAATGCTCTATGGCCGCACCAATGGCTGTATGGCGTCCCGTTTCCTGCGGGAGATTCCTCCGGAAATTACGGAGAAGAAAGGTGCTTTCCAGCGGCCGGAGAGCCGTTATGAATACCGCACGCCTGAGCTTTCTGCGCCTAAAAAGTCTGTTCTTTATAACATTCCTGCATCGAAGCCTACAACTTATCTGGAGCTGAAAAAGGGCGATATGGTGAATCATACCGCGTTCGGCAGGGGAATGGTGCTGTCTGTTGTGAAAATGGGCAACGATGCCCTTTGGGAAATCGTTTTTGATGAAAAGGGCACAAGAAAGCTGATGGCGAAATCTGCAACAGTACACATAAAAAAACTGTCATAAACCATCCCGCGAGGCATAAACTCCTCCGGGGGGATTTGTATGTCTTACAGAAAAAGGCGGTTTTTCCGTTTTGTATTTGTAACTGTATTACTGTTTGCGCTTACAGTGCTTCTTTTTCGCGCCCGCTTTGGTGGCGCAATTCGAAGCCTTGCTGAAACACAGGTGCGAAATTCCACCTCTGACCTTATCAATGATGCCATTGATAAACAAATTGCCAGCGGGAATATTCAGTATGACAGAATTGTTTACTTTGAAAAGGATTTGAATGGGCAAATAACGGCGCTAAAAACCAATATGAGTGAGGTCAACCGGCTGAAAACCGCCATCCTTAACCTAATTAATGATGAAATTTTAGCGCTGGACACGGCGGATTTAGGCATCCCGGTAGGAAGCTTGATGCTACCTGAACTGTTTTCGGGCAGAGGACCCGCTATTCCTATTCATATCATTTCCATCCGCAACTCGGAAGGTTCCTTTTTCAGCAATTTCCGGGAAGCGGGTATCAATCAGACACTGCAGCAGCTGATTATGGATGTAAGTGTGGATGTAACTGTTTTGGTCTTCGGCAAGACTGCTAGCTTCACGGTCAATAGCCAAGTTGTTGTGGCCGAAACCATCATTGTTGGCAAAGTCCCGGATACTTTTTTCCAAACGGGAGGATAATATGGACATTCAGAAAGAGATAAATGCGTTAACCGACACATTAAACGACGCCAATTACCGCTACTATGTGCTTGACAATCCTGTACTGCAGGATTTTGAGTACGACAGAATGCTTCGTACCTTGGAGGAACTGGAGGCGAAGTATCCCGATTTTGCCAGAGAGGATTCACCTACACGCCGTGTGGGCGGCGAAGCGTTAAGTAAATTCGATAAAGTAGAGCATCCCGTACCGCTTATGAGTCTGCAGGATGTGTTTTCCCTTGAGGAACTGGAAGATTTCATCGGAAAAATTCAGGAGGAATATCCCAGCGAAGCGTTCTCTGTTGAGCCAAAGGTCGACGGTCTTTCCGTGGCACTTGAATATGTGGACGGTAAATTTGTCCGTGGTGCAACCCGTGGCGATGGCGTTGTGGGTGAGGATGTTACGGAAAATATTAAAACCATTCGCTCCGTTCCTATGGTGCTCATTGACGCACCCAGACGACTTATTGTCCGGGGCGAGGTATTTATGCCCAAGAAGAGCTTTGAGAAGCTCAACGAGCAGCAGGAAGCGGAAGGAAAGCCACTCTTTGCCAATCCCAGAAATGCGGCCGCAGGATCTCTGCGTCAGCTGGACTCTAAAATTGCGGCTAAGCGGGGCTTGGATATTCTAATTTTTAATATTCAGCTGGCTGAAGATGTAGAATTTACTACCCATAAGGAGTCGTTGGATTACCTCAAAAAGCTTCAGTTTAAGGTAATTCCCAGCGCTATTTTGTCCCAAAAAGATGAAATTGACAGAGAGATTCTTCGCATAAATGAGGACCGCGCACTCCTTACTTGCGATATTGACGGCGCTGTGGTAAAGCTCAATAATCTTTCCCTTCGGGAAAAGCTTGGTGCTACGGCAAAATTCCCCCGTTGGGCTGCAGCCTACAAATACCCTCCGGAAGTTAAGCCTACGGTTGTTGAGGATATCGTGATTCAGGTGGGAAGAACGGGTGTGCTGACACCAAAAGCGGTTGTAAAGCCTGTGCGTCTGGCGGGCACAACTGTTACAAATGCCACCTTGCACAATCAGGACTTCATCACCCAACGTGATATCCGCATCGGTGATACGGTGCTAATTCGAAAAGCGGGTGAAATAATCCCTGAGATTTTAGAGGTTGATTTCTCCAAACGACCTGCCGGCACAGAGCCGTATGTTTTGCCGCGGGTCTGCCCGGTATGCGGCGCACCTGTGGAAAGAGACGACGATGGCGCATTTTTGCGGTGTACCGGCGATACCTGTCCTGCCCAGCTTTCCCGGCGGATTGCCCATTTTGACAGCCGTGATGCGATGGATATTGAGGGCTTGGGCAGTGCTATCGTAGATGCGCTCATTGAAAAAGGACTGCTGAAGACACCTGCGGATATCTATTCTTTGACACTGGATGAGATGAAATCTTTGTGGCAAAAAGGAGATACGGCAGCAAAAAAGCTTCTTAGCGCTATTGAAGAGAGTAAGTCCCGGGATGTGAGCCGATTGATTTATGCGCTGGGC
This sequence comes from Faecousia sp., assembly GCA_045535135.1. GTDB lineage: Bacteria > Bacillota > Clostridia > Oscillospirales > Oscillospiraceae > Faecousia. The sequence continues at coordinate 33,992 of JAZSKZ010000095.1, read as the reverse complement.
ATCCGTCAGGTAGGTGCTAAGACAGGAAAGGTACTGGCAAGTACCTTTGGCTCCTTGGACGGCCTAATGGAAGCAAGTCTTGAAGACCTGACCGAAACGCCGGATGTAGGCGCGGTAACGGCATTTTCTATCCGTGATTGGTTCTCGAAACCTGAAGCAAAGGATATGGTTGAAAAGCTCCGGGTTAGCGGTGTGAATTTCCAAAGCACAAGAGTTATTGAGGATTCGCGTTTTGCGGGACTAACCTTCGTACTGACAGGTGCGCTGACTAAATTCACCCGGGATGAAGCAACGGAGAAAATTGAACTCTTCGGCGGAAAAGCTGCAGGATCAGTTTCAAAAAAGACAAGCTATGTGGTAGCAGGCGAAAACGCAGGCTCAAAGGAAAAAAAGGCAAAGGAACTGGGAATTCCAATTTTGACGGAGGACGAATTTCTGGCTATGCTGTCATAAATCAAAGCAGGCTGTTTCTTTTGAAACAGCCTGCTTTTTATGCAGTTACAGAGAGAAATCGTCCTCGTTATACTTTTCAAAATCCGGCGCTTTGGCACGGGGCGGTATCCGCTTACAGGGGTCGTATTTAAATTTCCGGCAAGGAAGATCGCCGGGACGAATACCCCGTTTCATACATAGAACTTCCGTTTCGCTTTGCACGGATGCGTATAAACAGTGGAAGCAGCTTCTGGGCATTTTTCTGCGAAAGAGCATAGTGTTACCTCTTATTGTAGGTTTTTTCTTTATTATAGCGCATATTTCCCGTAAAAGCTACTACTTTTTTCGTTATCACAATCAGTATGGGAATAATCCCGTAAATTGCCATGGATAATGGTATATTGTAAAGAATCGGCAGAAGCATGAGGGAGAGAAGAAGGCTAATTATCGTCTGAATCAGCTTTCCCTTAAAATAACTGCCAATTGGAAGCGGCGCGCTGACAGCACTTGTCTGCATAAGCACACACATTCCACCGAAAGAGAGAAACAACTCTGCCATAATGAATCTTAAAGGAAGTGAGGTGATTTCACCTAGGAGAGCACATCCGTTTGTAAGCTCCAGCAGACCGGAAACGATTATTTGCACCTCTTTTGGAAGAAGCCACAGAAACCAACGTGAGAGAAAACCGATGATAACCCGGAAGATAATTACCCAACCGCAAACAAGTGCGGAGCTTTTTAGCGCAGACTCCATTGATGATGTTATAGTAGGCGCTTTTGACGGACTTATTTTACATATACCTAATGGATTACATGGAACAATTAAACTTGTCAGGATCGCAGAAAGTATGTGAATTGCCCACATAAGAAACAAAATCCATTTATTTTCAAATAATGGCGACAAAAATCCGAAAATAAAGGCAGGTCCGGCATTATTGCAAAAGGATAGCATCCTGATACTGTCTTCTTTAGATAATTGACCGTTCATATATGCGCTTTGTATATTCTTAGCACCAACAGGGTACCCCCCTAACAATCCGACAAGAAGCAGCGGCTCTGCGCCTGTGGGAATACCGCATAGCCTGCCCAGTGGGCGAAGAACAGCACTGCCGGTACCTAAAAGACTTGCATTAATAAAAGCAGACAGAAAGAAAAAGGAAAACAGAGACGGAATCACAGTATAAATACATATTTCAACTCCTTCTCTTGCGGAGGATAAGGCACATTTGGCATCAAGGATGAGTAATACCATTGCACTACAGCAAATTACAGCTGGGAGTAGGGCGTGTTTTTTCATATAACCACCTCTCTAAGAGGCTATGACGAAAAGTAAAATTTCATAACCTGCCCTCATAGAATTAGAAAAAGGAGCTGTTGATATGAAAAAAGTACTGGATAAAATACCGTTTGCGGTTGACTTGCCGGCTGAGCCGATTCCCGGACAGCCACTTATTGAAATCTTTGGGCAAAATCGAGTGATTATCGAACATCATAACGGTGTTGTTCACTACGAAAATGAAGAAATCCGTGTTCGTGTTCACTACGGACAGATCCAAATTAAGGGCTGCAGTCTACAGCTTATGAAAATGAGCAGGCAGCAACTGGTTATCTGCGGCAGGGTAGAATGTGTGCAACTGCTGTGTGGAGGGAATAGGCGATGAGTGGAAAAATTGTTTTAGAAATTACAAGTTCCGAGCCGGAAAAGACCTTACTGCTACTGGCTGAGCAGGGGTATATTCTGCACAATATAAAAATGGTGGATATGCTGACGGTAGAAATATCAGTCAGTGTACAGACAGGAATTAGAATCGAAAGACTTTTAAGGAAAAGCGGTTGTAAGGTTATACCCCGAGGGAAATCGGGTCTTTATTGGAAGGCTATGGAACTGCTTCGCCGTCCCGTGTTGCTTGCAGGAATTGTGTTCTATCTTTTTTGTGTGGTGTATATTCCGGGGCATATTTATTTTGTTCAGGTATCAGGGAACGAAACCATATCTGACCGAGAGATAGTGGAAGCGGCATCTGCCTGCGGTGTAAATTTCGGGGCAAGACGACGGGATATACGCAGTGAAAAAGTAAAAAATGCGCTTCTACAAGAGATTCCCGAGTTGCAATGGGTTGGGGTAAATACGATGGGTTGTGTTGCCGTCATTTCCGTTAAAGAGAGGGCGCCGACCGTTAAACCCATAGAAAAGCTGCCTTGCAGCATTGTAGCTGCCCGGGATTGTGTGATACGAAAGCTGTCTGTTACGCAGGGCACACCTCTCTGTAAGGTGGGGGATGGTGTAAAAGCCGGGCAGGTTCTTGTTTCCGGCTACAAGGATTACGGCATTGCTCAGCATCTTTCTTATGCGGAAGCGGAGATTTATGGGGAAACAGAACATCATTTAACGGTGGTTGCACCGGAAAGCGCATTGTTCAGAGGGGAGAAGACCGGGCAGGCAACAAAATATAGCCTCGTTTTTGGAAAAAAACAGATAAATTTATATAAAGATAGTGGAATTTCACCTGCAAGTTGTGTTAAAATGTATGAAAGGACATACTTGACTCTGCCGGATGGCTTCGTGTTGCCGATTGCTTTGGTAAAACAGACGATCACTTATTACAAAACGGAGTCAAGGCAAGCTGCGGATATGTCCTATCTTTCTGTGTATGCCGAGGAATATCTGCGCAGTCAGATGATTGCCGGAACTGTTTTGCACAAGGAAGAAGAATCCGAAAGCAGTGAAGGCGTTTATACTTATACCGGCGTGTACAATTGCTTGGAAATTGTAGGATGCGTCAAAAATGAGGAGCTTATAAAAAAGAATGGATAAGATTACAGAACGAACAGTAAATGCAGAGCGAGTAGAGGATATCATTAGTGTTTTTGGCTCATTTGATGAAAATATTCGCCGCATTGAGGAAGCCTTTGGTGTAACGATTGTCAACCGGGATACCGAACTTCGCATTTCAGGCGATGTGGAGAAAGCAGATATGGCGGTAAGAACCCTGGAAGGTCTATTGCTGCTTGCCGCTAAAGGGGAAATCATTGACGAACAACGGGTGCGGTATTTGATTACCCTCGTCAGCGAAGGAAATGATTCTCAGGTCGCGCAAATGGCAAAGGATGTAGTTTGCATTACCGCCAAAGGCAAGCCAATTAAGGCAAAGACCGTCGGTCAGCAGAAATATATGAAGGCAATTATGAAGAACACCATTACACTGGGCGTCGGCCCTGCCGGTACAGGTAAGACCTACCTAGCGGTGGCCGCTGCAGTGGCAGCCTTCCGGGAGCGAACTGTTAACCGCATTATTCTTACCAGACCTGCCGTGGAAGCGGGGGAGCGCCTTGGCTTCCTGCCCGGCGATATGCAGAATAAGGTTGATCCATATCTGCGTCCCCTTTACGATGCCCTGTACGATATGCTTGGACCGGAAACCTTTCAAAAATATCAGGAGAGGGGCTCTATTGAAGTGGCACCTCTTGCGTATATGCGTGGCAGAACACTGGATGACAGCTTTATTATCTTGGACGAGGCGCAAAACACTACTAAGGAGCAGATGAAAATGTTCCTGACCCGACTTGGCTTTGGCTCAAAAATTGTAATCACCGGCGATGTAACCCAAATCGATTTGCCGGGCGATAAGGTTTCCGGCCTGAAGGATGCGGTGCGCGTACTTGATGGCGTAAAGGATATTGCTATTTGTCGGCTGACCTCTGCAGATGTGGTACGCCATGCGCTTGTTCAGGAGATTATTTCTGCATATGAGCGGGCGGAAAAGAAGCCCTCCGCAAAAGAGAATAAGTTTACAAAGGAGAAAAAGCAATGAAAGCAAAGATTAATATGTCTTTTTCTTGCTTTACACTGTTAAAGCCGGTAGTTTCCTCTGTAATTTCTAAGGCGATTAGCGCTACACTGGAGCAGGAGGGAATCGCTGTTCCCTGCGAGATTAATGTGCTGGTAACAGACGATAAGGGAATACGGGCCATCAATGCGGCAAGCCGAAATATGGACAAAGCGACAGATGTTCTGAGCTTTCCTATGTTTAATTTAGAAGCAGGAAATCCGCCTGCGGATTGGACTGAGTATTTGGATGTAGAAACCGACCTTTGTCCGTTGGGGGATATGTGTATCTCCTTGGAGCGGGCTAAGGAACAGGCGAAGGTCTTTGGCCACAGTCTGCGTCGGGAGATTGGATATCTTACCATACATTCCATGCTCCATCTATTAGGCTATGACCATTTGGATGAAGGCGCACAGAAGGCGCAGATGCGCGCCCGGGAAGAAGCGATTGCGGCTACTGTGCCCGGCTTAACACGGGACTAAACAAAGGAGAATGCATATGACAAAGACGGCTATGATTGCCATTGCCGGCAGACCCAATGTGGGAAAATCTACTCTGACAAATTACTTGGTGGGTGAGAAAATTGCCATTGTTTCCAATAAGCCTCAGACCACCAGAAACCGGATTTGCGGCATTCTGACTAACGATGACACCCAGTATGTTTTCGTGGATACACCGGGCTTTCACAAGCCCAGAACCAAACTGGGCGATTATATGGTTGGGGTAACCAAGGAATCTATCTCTGATGTGGATTTGACTGTTCTTGTAGTTGAGCCTATCCCATCCCTTGGACCTCAGGAAGAGGCGCTGATTGCACAGCTAGCTGCGAAAAAATGCCCGATTGTTTTGGCGATCAATAAGATTGACACAGTGGAAAAGGAAAGCCTTCTTGCTGTAATCTCCACATATGCAAGTGCGGCAGATTTTCGTGCTATCATTCCTATATCCGCAAAAACCGGAGATGGTGTGGATGCACTGCTTGATACCTGTAGGGCATATGCTGTAGAGAGCCCCTTCTTGTTTCCCGAGGATGTTACTACCGACCAGCCGGAGCGGCAGGTTATGGCAGAAATTATCCGGGAGAAACTTTTATGGAATTTGGACCGTGAAATTCCTCACGGAACAGCTGTTGAAATCACCAAATTTTCCGAGCGGGACAATGGTGTCATCGATATTGATGCCACAATCTACTGTGAAAAGCCCAGCCATAAGGGTATCATTATCGGAAAAGGCGGCGAAATGCTGAAAAAAATCTCTACTATGGCCCGCACGGACTGTGAGAAGTTTATGGGCACAAAGGTGTTTCTTACTACTTGGGTCAAAGTGAAAGAAAATTGGCGAGACAGCGATTTCCTTGTGCGAAACTTTGGTTACAGAGAATAATTTCCAAGGGTACTTTGTGGTGGAAGGGGTCATCCTATATCTGGAGGGATGATTATGGATTCCACATTCTTTTGGGAAATGTTTTTAGAAACCGGTGCGCCGGAGATGTACCTGTTTTACCATGAGGCGAAAAAGACGGAGGAAGGCTATGTATCTGACCGTTCGGGGTCTGGTTCTGCGAGTCAGTCCCTATAAAGATGCGGATGCAATACTGACTGTACTGACAGAGGATAAGGGTGCGCTGACCGTGAAAGCACGAGGCTTGCGGCGAAATAAGAGCACTCTGTCTGCGCCCTGTCAGCTTTTGGCCTACAGTGAATTCACTCTGTTTGAATACAGAGGGATGTATACCGTTAATGAAGCCCATAGCATTGAACTGTTCCAGGGATTGCAGAAGGACATTGAAAAGCTTTCCCTGGCTACATATTTTGTGCAGGTTGCGGATGTGGTATCCCAAGAGGATGTACCCAGCGGCGAGCTTCTCTCACTGCTGCTGAATTGCCTGTTTGTTTTGTCGGGAAAGGATTTTTCGCAGAATCAAATTAAAGCTGTGTTTGAATTTCGCAGTATTTGTTTAGCCGGTTTTGCGCCGGATCTGTCCGCTTGTCATAAATGTGGCTGTGATACTCCGCAGTTTATGGATATTTCCCAGGGAATATTAACCTGCGATGCCTGTAGGGATAGGGAAGCGGACGGAATTCGTGTACCGGTGTCTGCCGGCGTACTTGCGGCATTACGGTATATTGAAGCGTGCCATCCCAAGAAGCTATTTTCTTTTCGGGCAGGAGAGGATACTTTGCTGACCCTTTCCCAAATCACAGAAAGCTACCTTTGCGCCCAGTTGGAGCGTGGCTTTTCTGCACTGGATTTTTATAAATCACTGCTGGCGGTTTCGCCGGCACAGGAGTAACTATGAACCAATTATACGAAAAATCTTTTGTAAAGCTGGAGCTTGACCGTGTGCTCACAATGCTGGCAGAATGTGCTGGCAGCGCAGACGGCAAGAAGGCCTGCCTATCCCTTGTGCCGACGGCAGATGTCGAGGATGTCCGACATCTTCTTGCTGAAACAACGGCGGCATCAGATCTTTGTACACAGAAGGGAAATCCCGGATTTTCCGGTGTGAGTGATGTTTCCGTTTCTTTGGAACGAGCTGCAAGAGGCGGCTGCCTGCAGCCTGCGGAGCTTCTTTCCATTGCTGGTGTTTTACGCTGTACCCGAACGGTAAAAAGCTATGTATCTGACGACGAAAAGGACACGGTGCTAGACCCGCTGTTTCGGATGCTCAGCCCCAATAAATACTTGGAGGACAGGATTTTTGGCGCACTCCTCTCCGAGGAGGAAATCGCAGATACGGCAAGTCCTGCGCTTTCTGATATCCGTCGTCATATGCGGATTCAGAGCGGGAAAATCCGGGATTCTTTACAAAAAATCATTTCCTCTCCGGGATATAGCAAGCTCCTTCGTGAGCCGATTATTACGATCCGTCAGGGTCGTTATGTTGTGCCGGTAAAGAGTGAGTGCAAGAACGATGTTCCTGGTCTTGTACACGATGTTTCTGCTACCGGCTCCACATACTTTATTGAGCCTATGTCTGCCGTCAACGCCAATAACGCCCTGCGGGAACTTGAACTCAAGGAGAAGAAAGAGATTGAGCGGATTTTGGCTGAACTTTCTGCGGAATCGGCTGCAAAGCAGGAAGATATTCTGCAAAATTATCACCTCCTTGTACGACTGGATGTGATTTTTGCCAAGGCAAAGCTTGCTTACCGAATGAAGGCTTGGGCGCCGGAAATGAACGATAGGGGAGTGGTAGAGCTGCGAAATGCCCGGCATCCCCTCATTGACCCCAAGGCGGTTGTTCCTGTGTCTCTTCACTTGGGAAAAGAATTTGACTCTATGATTATTACCGGTCCAAATACCGGCGGTAAGACTGTAACGCTGAAAACAGTCGGTCTCCTTACACTGATGGCAGAATGCGGCCTGCACATTCCCGCAGGAAGTGGCAGTATTCTTTCTACATTTGAAACGATTTTGGCAGATATCGGCGATGAGCAATCAATTGCCCAAAGCCTTTCCACATTCTCCAGCCATATGCGTACCATTGTCGAGATCGTATCGCTTTGTGATGACCGTACACTTGTGCTGTTTGATGAATTGGGTGCCGGCACTGACCCGGCAGAGGGCGCGGCGCTGGCGGTTGCATTAATTGAACATTGCCGGAAGATGGGCGCGTCCGTTATGGCCACAACCCACTATGCGGAACTGAAGCTGTATGCTATGCGGACCCCCGGCGTTGTGAATGCTTCCTGCGAGTTCGATGTGGAAACATTGAAGCCCACGTATAAACTGCTCATTGGTATTCCCGGAAAGTCCAATGCATTTGCAATCTCCCGTCGCTTGGGACTTTCAGAAACGATTCTGAAAGAAGCGGCAGACTTGGTTGGAAAGAGCGATAAGGACTTTGAGGATGTGCTTTCTCAGCTGGAACAGCAAAGACAGCAAATGGAACACGCCCGTCGGGAAGCAGAGCAGCTTCGGCAGGAAACAGAACAAATTAAGAATCAGAGTGAGCAGTACCGCCGGCAACTGGATCAGGAGAAAGAAAAAGCACTGGAACGAGCCAGACGGGAAGCACAGGCAATTATTGAAGATGCCCGCCGTGCTGCCAATGCCGCTTCTGAGGAACTGAGGGCGATTAAAAAGCAGCTTTCCGATGGAGATACTACCAATATTAATCAGCGGCAAACGGAGCTTAGAAAGCGACTGAACGATGCAGAGAGCCAACTTCACGCCGGACAAGCCCAAAAAGAACGACCTGCGCCGACCCGCAGTATTCTGGTTGGCGATACGGTGGAACTACTGAAAATCGGAACAAAGGCCAGTGTTATTGCCATTAATAAAGACGGAACTTATCAGCTGCAGGCGGGTATCCTTAAGATGACAGCAAAGGCTGACGAGATTTACCTTTTGGAAAACGATAATCCCTATAAGGAAAAAGCGACCCGCCCAGCGCATTCCGGACGCCAAATGCAAACTGCTGCCCCGGCACTTGAAATTGACTTGCGTGGAATGGACTCTGTGGAGGCTATTAACGTACTGGAGCTTTATATGGATACGGCTATGCGTGGTAATGCCCACAGCGTGCGCATTATTCACGGCAAAGGCACAGGTATACTACGAAATGCTGTTCACCAAGCTCTGCGGCGAAACAAGTTTATCAAGTCCTTCCGGCTGGGCGTCTACGGCGAGGGGGAAGATGGTGTAACAATTGCAGAGTTTAAATGACTTTTTGGAAAAAAGGTTGACTTTTCTTGCAGATTTGTTATGATATACAGGTAAGTAATTATCGCTACGGCGAGAGACGAGGTAAGGTTATGTACAGCAAAGAAGTTGTGGTTCAATGCGAGTCTGGCTTATACAATAACCAGGCAACCTATTTTGTGCAGAAAGCAAACGACTTTTCCTGTCGAATTTGGTTGGAATCCGAGAACCGCAAAATGAATGCCAAGAGTCTTTTGGGCGTTATGTCCTTAAGCGTATTCACCGGCAACGAGGTGATACTCTCCGCAGACGGCGTAGATGAAGTAGAAGCGGTGGAAGCGCTGGAAGCTCTACTGCAGCAGGATGTCGTCTAATCCCAACACATTCCGCCTCGATGCGATATGGCATGGAGGCGGATTTTTTGGAGTATGCTATGGACTTTGAGGAATGTAAGAAAAAAGCACTAAACCTGCCACTACTTCCCGGCGTGTATATTATGCGGGATAAATCCGGAGTTGTTATCTATGTTGGCAAGGCTAAAAAGCTGAAAAATCGTGTTTCACAGTATTTTCAGGATACCGCATCCCATACGCCAAAGACACGGCTTATGGTAAGCAAAATCCACGATTTTGATGTGATTGTGGCTGGGTCAGAGTTTGAGGCGTTGATATTGGAGTGCTCGCTGATTAAGCAGCATATGCCCAGGTATAACATTCTTTTGAAGGATGATAAGGGATATCCTTATGTACGGTTAGATGAAAAGGAAGCCTATCCCAGGCTTACGATGGTTAATAAACCGGCGGATGATGGGGCGTTGTATTTTGGTCCATTTGGCAGTCGCGGTACAACAAAGGAACTGCTGGATGCAATTACTGTTATACTGAATTTGCCTTCCTGCAACCGAAAGTTTCCCCGTGATATAGGAAAGGGGAGACCTTGCCTTCATCATCACATGAACCAGTGTGCCGGTTGGTGTACCGGGAAGGAAGACCACGCTTCTTACCGGGCGAGAATTGAGCAGGCTAAGCATCTTCTTCAGGGCAATTTCAAGACAGTAACAGATGCCATTCGCAGTGAAATGCTGGAAGCTGCAGATGCGATGCGCTTTGAACTTGCGGCATCCCTGAGGGACAGGCTTACTGCTGTAGAAAATTTAGGGCAAAAACAGCTTGTTACAGCCGGAAAGCATATCGATACCGATGTAGTCGGTTATGGTGAAATCGCAGATAGGGCTTGTTTTGTACTGCTTCATTATGCCGACGGAAAACTGGTTAGCAAAGACTATCAACTTTTTGTACAGGAAGAGTCTTCTGCCTGTGCGGTTACAACTTTGTTAGAGCAGTATTATCTGAGCCGTGATGTTTTCCCCAGAGAGATTTTACTTCCTTTCTCGCTGCAAGACAGTACACCGCTGTGCGAGTACGTTCTGCAAAAGTCGGGGAAAAAGCTTAAGCTCCTTATTCCTTCCCGTGGCGACAAAAAGAAGCTTGTTCAGCTGGCTTGTGAAAATGCGGTGCAGGAGGTGCAACGCGCTTCTGATAAAGAAACACAGCACCTTGGAACATTGAATCTTTTGGGAAGAATGCTGTCGGTAGATTTACCCAGAAGAATGGAGTCCTTTGATATTTCTAATCTTGGGAACACAGATATTGTAGCCGGTATGGTCGTGTTTGAGGACGGCCGCCCTAAGCCTTCGGCATATAAGAAATTTAAGATTCAGGGCCTTTCGCAGGCTGACGATTATGAGTCAATGTTCCAGGCGGTAATGCGTCGTTTCCTGCGATACACGAACGGGGATGCCGGGTTTGCGGAACTGCCTGACCTGCTGCTTATTGATGGCGGTGCGCTCCACGCCGGTGTTGTCCGGAAAGCGCTGGATCAGTTGCAAATAAGCATTCCTGTCTTTGGTATGGTCAAGGATGACCGGCACCGTACACGGGCACTGGTTTCGCCGGAAGGGCAGGAGATTAGAATCGATAATCATCCGGCGGTCTTTTCTCTGATAGGAAACATTCAGGAGGAAACGCACCGCTTTGCCATTGGTTATCAGAAATCTCTGAGAAGTAAACGAATACGCCATTCCCAGCTTGACGATATTCCTGGAATTGGTCAGGTGCGGAAACAGCAGCTGTTGAAGCATTTTAAGTCAATTACGGCAATTTCCAATGCAACCCTTCCCGAACTGGAAAGGCTGCTTCCGAAACCGGCGGCATTGGCGGTATACAGACATTTTTCCCAAAAAGAGGACTGAAATATGCGTGTAATTTCTGGTAAAGCCCGCGGTACAACACTCAAAACCCCGGACGGAATGACAACTCGCCCGACTGCTGACAGAGTAAAAGAGGCAATGTTCAGCATAATACAATTTGAGCTTCCCGGCGCAAAAGTGCTGGATCTGTTTGGCGGCACCGGACAGCTTGGTATTGAAGCGCTTAGTCGCGGCGCAAAATCCTGCGTTTTTGTTGATAAGAATGAAAGCGCCTGCGGCGTGATTCGGGAGAATTTACGAAGAACCGGTTTTTCTGAAAATGCTAAAATTGTGCGTTCTGACTATCTTTCATACTTGAAGAGTACCGGTGAAACTTTTAATATTATTCTCCTTGATCCACCGTATGGAGAAGAATTTCTGGAAAATTCAATAAAATTGCTTTCAGAAATTGACATTTTACAATCTGATGGTATAATAGTAGCTGAGAGACCTTTTGGAAAGGATCTTTCTCTGGAGTTTACTTGTTTTACTCGCTCTAAGGACTATAAGTACGGCAATACCGTTCTTGCCCTTTACAGAAAGAATGGATAAATGAGGGTGGGTTATGAAAATTGCTATTTATCCCGGTAGCTTTGACCCGATTACCAACGGGCATTTGAATATTATCCGTCGTGCATCGAATATCTTTGATAAGTTAATTGTCTGCGTTATGGTCAATGCCGAAAAAAACCCGATGTTCACCCGGGAAGAACGGGTGAATATGATCTCAAAAGTTGTAAGCAACCTGCACAATGTAACCGTCGATTCTTCTGACGAGCTTCTTGCGGAATATGCCCGGCGTCAGGGAAAATGCGTGATTGTGAAGGGCTTGCGGGCAAGCTCAGACTTTGAAAATGAATTCCAGATGGCGCTGATTAACCACAAAATTAACCCTGATCTGGATACGATGTTTTTGCCTGCAGAGCATCAATACACATATCTCAGCTCCAGTACAGTAAAAGAACTGGGAACTTATGATGTGGATCTTACGGACTTCCTTCCGGAGGAAATTATTCCGGAGTTTAAGAAAAGAATTGCTAGTGCAAACAGGAGGAAATAGAAATGAACGAACAGAACATTGAAGAAATTATCTCTGCGCTGTATGATATGGTACAAGACGCCCGCGCTCTGCCTCTTGGTGCCGATAAATGTATTCTTGAACGGGATAAGATTCTCGATATGCTGGATGAAGTAATGGCACAGATGCCTGTTGAGCTGAAGCAGGCACGTACTATTGTGGAATCCCGCAACGAACTGATTGGTCAGGCTCGCCGTGAGGCTGAAACCATTATTCGTAAGGCGCAGGAGGAAGCTGCAGCCAAGGTGTCCGAGGAAGCTATCTATTTGGAAGCCAAGCGTCAGTGCCAGGAAATGGTCATCCAGACTCAAGCCCGTATGGCCGAAGTGCGCAAGGCGAGCAACGACTATATGGATGACGCTCTGCGTCGTACCGAAGAGGCTATCGCTATGAGTCTTGAGGACGTGAAGAACACCCGTGCGAAATTTAACGCGTTGGTAGAAGCACAGGAAAAGCGCAATGCCAACGAAACTGTTGCGAATGAAGCTTAAAGACAGAAAGCAGCTCAATTCCCTTTGAGCTGCTTTTTCAAATATTTTTGGAGGTATGGTATGAACTATTTGGAACGCTATGAATTTTGGTGTAATGCAGACTTGCCCAGTCAGGTAAAAGACGAACTTCGCTCTGTTGCCAATGACAGCGAGGAACTGAAAGGCCGCTTTTCCGGGGATCTGCAATTTGGCACAGCCGGTATGCGCGGTATTATGGGAATGGGCAGTAATCGATTGAACATTTATACTGTGCGCCGGGCAGCACAGGGTATGGCACAATGGCTCAGTACAACCGATCTGCCCCAAAAAGCTGCGATTGGTTATGATAGTCGCCATCAATCGCAGGAATTTGCGGAGGTTTGTGCTGTTGCATTTGCAGAGAAGGGGATTAATGCGTATCTTTACGACCGTCTTGCTCCAACACCAATGCTTTCCTATGCAGTGCGAGAACTGGGCTGCGGCTGCGGTATTGTAATTTCCGCAAGTCATAATGCCGGTGCGTATAACGGTGTAAAGTGCTACGGACCTGACGGCTGCCAAATGACCGATGCACCGGCGGCGGTTGTTACAAAGATTATTGCCGAGATTCCGTATTTCGTTCCTGAAGAAAAGAGCTTTTCTGAATATATGGAAGCCGGTCTTATCCATTATATTAGCCAGGATATGTGGGAGAATTATTATAAGACGGTGCTCAATGAAGCTGTTAACCCGGAAATTATCGCAAAATCCGGATTGAATGTGGTGTTTACACCTCTCTGTGGAACCGGAAACGAGCCTGTCCGTGAGGTGCTGGGCAGACTTGGTGCTAACATTACGGTCGTAGCCTGCCAGGAAAAGCCTGACGGCGATTTTAAGACCTGCGAGTATCCGAATCCTGAGACAGACGCTGCACTGAACGAAAGCTACAAGGTGGCTGCAAATGCCCCTTGCGATGTGATTCTCGGTACTGACCCGGATTGCGATCGTGTGGCAATTGCTGTTCCCTGCGGAGATTCATTTGTAAAAATCACCGGCAATGAGCTCGGCTGCCTGCTTCTTGATTATATTTTGAAAGCGCGCCAGGCAAAAGGGGACATCCCTCAAGACGCAATTGCGGTCAGGAGCTTGGTTTCTTCTCCTTTGGCTGACAGGATTGCCGCAAACTACGGCGTAACCATGAAGGCTGTGCTAACTGGTTTCAAATATATTGGCGGCGAGATTCTACAGCTGGAAAATAATCATGAGGAGCACCGCTTCGTCTTCGGATTTGAAGAGAGCTGTGGTTATCTAAAGGGCACTTACTGCCGTGATAAGGATGCGGTTGTGGCCTCTATGCTGGTGTGCGAACTGGCCGCATACTGTAAGCTGAACGGCATGTCTGTTTTGGACGCAATGGCAGATTTGTATAAGAAGTACGGTTATTATCTGTCTCATGTAACCAGTCTGGAGCTCTCCGGCGCAGATGCTATGGAGAAAGCGGCAAAGATTATGTCTGATCTGCGTGAATCTGCACCGAAGGAAGTGGCCGGTTTTGCGGTTACGAAGATTAATGATTACGGTATGCGTACTTCCAAGGACCTGGTAAATGGCGGCTGCGACCCGATTTCTTTGCCGAAATCCAACGTACTGGAGCTGATACTGGGGGAAAAGGGCAGTATCATCGCCAGACCCTCCGGTACGGAGCCTAAAGTCAAGTTCTACTATACAGCTGTAGGAGATGACAAAGCTTCTGCCCAGGCAATCATCGACGCAATGCGCAAACAAATGGAAAAATAAAATATGTAACAGCCCGGAACGAAAGTTCCGGGCATTTTTTTGCGTTTCGAACAATAGAATGAAGCGAAAGGGGAGGGTTTAATGAAAACAGTACATCGAAAAACAAAGCGAAATATGAATGTGCCAAAGGCAGTGGCGACAGCGCTATGTACAAGCATCTTAGTTACGCTCATTCTGTCGGCTCTGGGTAGCTATCTGATTTGGAACGAATCGCTTCCACAGAGCACGCTGGATATTTGGGTGGGGGTTACAAAAGTGGTTTCGATGGTTACCGGTAGTCTTCTTGCAATGGCGATCTCTGCAGAGAAAAAGGCAATTGTATCGGGAATTTCGGTAATAGTATATACTGCTGTTCTGGTATGTGTGAATATCCTTTTACTGGATGGGAAAGTCGAAAATTTACTGCATGGAATTGCTATGGCGACGGGCGCCTGGTTGATTTCAATCGCAATTTTTGCGGGGAAAAACCACGCGAAAGGGAAGAGGAGAAAAATCAAAATTCGTTGAGTTGTGCAAAATACACAATGGAATGGCAAAAGGGAAATTATGGAAAAATTTTGACATTTTTCGTAATCTACATATTGTGATGAAATTAAATGTAAGAATACCACATGTTCTGGTAATCCAAGCAATAGAATAAAAGATGAAGGATGGTTGCACTGGTTTACATAACGATGTTTACATAAAATTTGGCATAATCCACAAAAATGATTATTTGTGCGGAAATGTTCTTGCTTTTTAGCATTTTTTGGTGTATAGTAATCACACTGTACTCTCAAAAATCTGCTAATTTGCAGGGATTTTCTGCTCTATACATTTTCGATTGAATGAATATGCAACTAATGAATAGGGTGAATATTTATGCAAAAGGTAGTTTCAAAGCTTTTTACAAAGTCTGACACGTTGACTGTATTTGTCATCGTTTGGACAATTGGTCTTTCGTTTGGACTTTTGTGCGGACGATGTGATGGTAGTACACTTTCTGCGTACCTATACGCTGCTTCGTCTTTACCAATCTCTCCTGGCGTTTTGCTCGCGACATTGCCTGTTTTTCTGTGCATAGTTTTGAGTTATTTTGGTCTGCGGTATCTTATTTTTCCATTGTCCTTTATAAAGGCTTTTTTTGACGGATTTGTTTTGTATGCGGCAAGTTATGCCTTCGGCAGTGCACTATGGATTGTCTTTTGGCCTCTGTTTTTTGCTGACCGGTGCATTAATCTTCTGTTTCTTTGCCTTTGTTCCCGTGTTCTTCTTGATAGTGGGAAGAATAGACAGTTATTGTACATATTTGCCATTTTGATACTTGTAGTCTTTTTGGATTATTTCCTAGCTTCTCCCTGGCTGCATAAATTGATGTTATAGATTTAAGGAGCGTTTTTCCGATATGTTGGATTTGATCACTGCCTATGAAAATTACCTGACAAAGGTAAAAAAGGCGTCTGCCAACACCACTGCTTCCTATACCCGTGATATCCGCCAGTATGCGGATTGGCTTCGGGTGTCTGCAAAAGTGGAGCTTGTAGATGCAAAGCAACTTCATATTTCCAACTACATTCGGTATCTGCAGGATAGCGGACGCTCCGGTGCTACTTTATCAAGAGCCCTTGCTGGGCTTAGAAACTTCTATGGATACCTTGTTTCCTCCGGATTTGTGGAGAAAACACCTGTCGGCGCAATCCAGATTGATAGGGGAGAGAAGAAGCTGCCCCAAATTCTATCCGGCCGTGAAATCGAGTTGCTCCTGTCGCAGCCTGCCTGTGTGGATGCAAAGGGATATCGCGATAAGGCCATGCTGGAGGTGCTTTATGCCACCGGTATGCGTGTTTCAGAACTGATTGACCTGGATTTGGATGACTTTAACCTGGATTTAGGTATTATTAAATGCAATGGCACCAAGAAAGCGCGGGCAATTCCTCTTTATCCCACTGCACTGCGTGCGCTTCAGAATTATCTGCAGGACTTCCGCAGCGCCCTTATTCTTGATCCTGATGAAACGGCTCTCTTTGTGAATATTAACGGTTCCCGCATGAGCCGGCAGGGCTTCTGGAAGATACTAAAGCACTATCAGGAGATGGCGCATATTGAGAAGGAAATCACTCCCCACACACTTCGCCATAGCTTTGCGGTTCACCTTTTGGAGAATGGCGCAGATCTGGGTTCTTTGCAGGAACTCATGGGGCACAGCGATATTTCTTCCACACAGCTCTACACGCAGCTTATTAATCAGAAGTTGAAGGCAGTATATGCAAAATGCCACCCCAAAGCGTAAAAAAGGTCTATCTAAGCAAAAGCTTGATAGACCTTTTTCTTATAGACCGGTCATCGCCAAAAGGACGTCGGTTTCGATTTGCTGAATTCGCTTATTCATAGTGAGCGCTTCGTCTATGTCTGTATCCACAAATGCGCCGCCACTGGTGCAGACAATTCGGTTCGTTTTGCCATCCAGGAGCAGTTTAACAGCTAAATATCCCATTTTCGTGGCATTTACTCTGTCACGGCCGGTTGGGGAGCCGCCTCGCTGAATGTGGCCCAAAACCGTAACTCTAGGATCCAAATCCAACGATTCTTTAATTTTGGCTGCAATTTCTGCTGCCGTGCCGGCGCCTTCACCTACCACAATCATATAGTGGGTAAAGCCATTAAAACGAGCCTGGCGGATTTTTTCTACAACATCTTTCTCGAAATCAATAGGGGACTCGGGGACTAATACGGCGGTTGCGCCAACAGCAAGACCTACATACATAGCCAAGAATCCGGCGTTACGGCCCATAACCTCTACAACAGAGCAACGCTCGTGAGATTGCATCGTATCTCTGAGCTTGTCAATGCAGGAGATGGCGGTGTTAGCGGCAGTATCAAATCCTATGGAATAGTTTGTGCAATTGATATCGTTATCGATTGTTGCAGGAATACAGGCAACATTAATGCCAAATTTAGACAGGGCGTTAGCACCGCGGAATGTGCCGTCGCCACCGATGGCAACTACGCCATCAAGTCCTAGGAATTTACAGGTAGAGGCAGCTTTTTTCTGGCCTTCTTCAGTGTAGAATTGCTGACTGCGGGCAGTATAGAGAATTGTGCCGCCACGGCCAATGATATGGGATACTTTCTTTTCGTCCAAACGAATCACATCTCCGTTAATAAGCCCGTTCCAACCACGAAGAATACCGAAGCACTCCACACCGTGGTACATTGCTGTACGCACAACAGAACGGACACAGGCATTCATTCCCGGCGCATCGCCACCGCTGGTCAGAACGCCAATTCGACGAATTTTCATAAGATAACCTCCGATTCGGGAAACTTTAACAATAATAGCATAGAGATAAGGATAAGTAAAGAAAAATTACGAGATTATCGCACACTTAATTGCCAAAATGCGACAGCAGCCGCAGCTGCAACATTTAATGAATCTACCCCGTGATGCATAGGGATACAAACTGTGTAATCACACCGTAGGATTCGCTCGGGAGAAAGACCATTTCCTTCGGTACCGAGGATGATAGCAAGGCGTTCCTCACAGAGAAGGGAGGGGTTGTCAACGGATACGGAATCATCTTCCAATGCCATCGCAGCACAGGAGAATCCGTTATCGTGCAATAAGCGGATATAATCACCGGGAATAAACGCCCAAGGGATCTGGAATACGGTTCCCATACTGACACGAACAGCCCGTCTGCAAAGAGGATCACAACAATTATCACTCAATAATATTCCGTCAATGCCTAAAGCTGCGGCGCTGCGAAAAATTGACCCGATATTTGTCGAGTCAACGATTCCGTCAAGAACCGCTACCCGACGAGCGCCATTCAAGATAACCAAGGGGGACAAAGGTACTGGTCTGCGCATAGCACAAAGTACGCCGCGTGTTAATGTGTAGCCTGTAAGAGATTGCAACACGCTCCGCTGCGCTGTATAAACCGGAACATCACCACAGCGTGTAATAACCGATGCACCATCGCCATCAATGTGCTTTTTCTCCATAAGCAGAGAGATAGGGGAATATCCGGCATTCAGCGCTAAATGGATCACCTTGGGACTTTCTGCAATGAAAATTCCTTTGGATGATTCCAACCGATTTCGCAACTGTGCTTCGGTAAGCCGTGCGAATACATCCAGCGCCGACAGGGAAATATCTGAAACTTCAATGATGTTTGCCATTTATGTTACCTCAATCTGTATTACAATCGAAAAATGCGGTCAGACAGACCATGAGGGGAGATACCCTTGTAATTGTTATCTTTGCGTCCTTAAACCCATCGAACGCAACAAAATAAAAATTTTGTTGCGTTTGCAGTAAATATGTGTTATAATAAAGATAGTAAATACAAATGCAGCCTCCTTCAGGGCGTTTTAGCCCTCTTGGAGCGATAAATTAACGGAGGTATTACTTATGAAGCGTTACAGCGACTGTCCGCAAATTCTCAGAGATTTCCTCACCTATCATGAGACTATCAAAGGTCAATCCCAGCTTACAATTTCTGAATACTATCTTGACCTTAGAATGTTTCTACGCTTTATGAAGCTTATGCGTAATGAAATGCCGATGAAAACAAATTTGGATGACATCGACATTCGCGATGTTGATATTATTTTCGTGGCATCGATTAAGACATCAGATATTTTTGATTTCCTTTCCTATCTTGCAAATGACCGTATTATCAACCCGGAATCGGCTGTTCCTGAGTACGGCATCTCTCCGTCGGCCCGTGCAAGAAAGCTGTCTTCACTGAAATCATTTTATAAGTATTTGACGGTGCGTACAAAGCAGTTGACAGAAAATCCCGTAGCGGATTTAGAATATCCGAAATTGCGTAAAAGCCTACCTAAGTATCTGACTATGGAACAGTCTGCAGCGCTTCTGCAGGCCGTTTCCGGCCCAAATCAGAAACGGGATTACGCAATACTTATGATCTTTCTCAACTGTGGTATCCGTCGCAGTGAGCTCGTAGGGCTAAACCTTACTGATGTGTATAAAGATCGGCTCCGTGTAGTCGGTAAAGGTAATAAAGAGCGCTTTGTTTACTTTGGTACTCCCTGCCGGAAAGCCATAGAGGCCTATTTGGTCGAACGCAACAAAAAACATTTGTCTGATAATCGTGCGCTTTTTGGTTCCCGTGATAGTAATCGAATCAGTGTCAGTGCCGTTCATCGATTGGTTAAGAAATATCTGCTTATTGCCGGCCTGGATGCGGAAAGTTTTTCTGCACATAAGTTGCGCCATACTGCAGCAACAATGATGCTTTCCGGCGGTGTAGATGTAAAGACAGTTCAGGAAGTTTTAGGGCACGAAAACCTAAATACCACACAAATCTATACCCATATTGAAAATACGGAGCTTAAACTTGCCTCCCAGGCAAATCCCCTGTCGAAACTGGATTTTAATAAGGAGGATTAAGCTTCAAAATTGTGCAAAAACGCCTTAATTTCTGCCCGGTTTTTCAGTGTAACCACCGGAACAGTTGCTTTTTCTAAACATTTTATTATTTTGGGGCGTTGTGTCCGTTTGAAGTTCCAAACATAGCGAAGAAAGGAAAAATCTAGCCGCTCCGGGCAGTTTTTGCCCATATCGGGGCGGCATTTTCCATAGTATTTAAATACTCTACGGAGAACGCCCAAAATACAAATATATCTCGATAAATCTAAAAATATTACGCTGTCGCAGAGCTCCAGACGCATTGGTAATGTGCGGCTATAATTACCGTCCATAATCCATTTATCTGCTTTTGATACTGCCAGTACGGCAGCATCAAATTCTTCGCGGGAACTTTCCACCCAGTTTTCTTTCCAGAAAATACCATCCAAATGCACGGCAGGAAGGCCTGTTTTTTCAGCAAGGGCCATTGTCAGGGTGCTCTTCCCTGCCCCGCAACAACCAATCACAAGAATTTTGTTCATATTACAGCACAGAAGCAATAGCTTCTTGTATGTTTTTGACCTTAATAATCTTCAAATTATTTGGAATTACCAACTTTTCAGCTGAAGAAAACGGGATAATGCATGTATTAAAGCCTAATCTTGCAACTTCAGAGAGCCGTTGGTTCATATGAGAAACGCTGCGGATTTCGCCGGTCAAACCGATTTCCCCGATTGCTGCAGTTTGGTCAGGAATGGGCTTGTCCAAGTAGGAAGAGGCAATGGAAAGCAGTACGGGCAGGTCTGCACCCGGTTCGTCAATTCGCAATCCGCCGATAACATTGATGTAAGCATCCATCACAGAGAGCTTCATAGCCGCTCTCTTTTCTGCAACTGCAAGCAACAGAGATGCACGATTAATGTCAAAACCATCTGCAGTTCTGCGGGGGAAATTGGCGCTGGATTTGGCAACAAGAGCCTGAATCTCCGCCAAAACTGGGCGACTTCCCTCCATTACGCAGGCTACACAAGTGCCGGATGCGCCCACAGGCTTACCATCCAGAAGCATTTTGGACGGATTTGGCACCTCGACAAGACCTTTGTCTACCATTTCAAATACGCCAATCTCGTTGGTAGAACCAAAGCGATTCTTTGCCGCCCGTAGAATACGATAGGAGGAGTTACTGTCGCCCTCAAAGTACAGAACACAATCTACCATATGTTCCAGTACTTTAGGTCCGGCGATTGCGCCGTCTTTGTTAATATGACCCACAACAAATACCGTAATCCCCTGCGATTTCGACAGGTTCATCAGTACCATCGTACAGTCTTTTACCTGTGAAACAGAGCCGGGTGTAGAATCGTTATCCTCATTATAAAGAGTCTGAATAGAGTCAATGATCAGGATATCCGGCCTGACTTGCTCAACGGTTTCCAAAATATCGGAAAGCCGGGTTTCTGACAATACCAATAAGTTATCGCCACAGCCGACAGTGCCGATTCGCTGCGCGCGGAGCTTAATTTGCTGCTCACTCTCCTCGCCGGATATGTAAAGTACCGTTCTACCGGTGCAAAGACTCTCGCAGATTTGCAAAAGGAGCGTAGATTTACCAATTCCGGGAGCACCGCCTATGAGGACCAGAGAGCCATAAACAGCGCCGCCGCCTAAAACCCGGTCAAGTTCACTAAGACCGGTGAAAAAACGGCTCTCTGCGTGGCCGGAGACCTGAGAAAGCGGCTTAGCGTTGCGGGGAACGCCGGTAGATGCAGTTTTACCCCGGCTGACAGGCAATGCTTTTTCGGTATGTTCTACAATTGTATTCCATGCACCGCAGGCAGAGCATCTTCCCTGCCATCTCGGCGTTTCATTGCCGCACTCAGTGCAAAAATATACCACTTTATTTTTCGCCATAATACCGCCTCCTTTTTAATATTATAACAGTTTGTGGCGGTTTTTGTCAATTACTGTGTAGGTACTGACTGCAAACTGAGGCAATGACGACAGATAGCTTTTGCTGATAGGATTTATCCTGCAGTTTTGCGTTTTCTTCGTGATTTGAGAGAAAACCGCATTCGATAATCACACCGGGTTTTTGAATATTCTGAAGAAGAAAAATACCATCTCCCCTTTTGCATTTACGATTGCTTCCGGGATTCAGATTGTTCACAAGCGTTGTCTGTAATTCCTGCGCCAATGATTGACTTTCTCCAAAGGGCGAGTAAAAGACCTGCGCACCGCTGTATCGGCTGTCCGGGTAGTGATTCTGATGTATGCTGATGAGAATGGCGTTCTGCGTTTTGTTCACGATTTTTACCCGGTTATGCAGGTCGGATACTTTTTGCGAGGCAATTGTGTTGCCCTGGGTATGTACCGAAGTATCAGTGGTGCGAATCATTTCGGTATTGACGCCCAATAGATGAAGGACAGCTTCCAGCCGCAGTGCAACTTCCAAATTGATTTTACTTTCGTATTCGCCGGTACAGGAAACAGTGCCACCGTCCATTCCCCCGTGCCCCGCATCAATTACAATGCATTTTCTGTCTTCGATTGGGCTATTTTCGGAGAGTGTAGTAATTGCCCGGCTGCCGCCTATTCCTGCAAGAAGAAAACACCCCAATACCAAAGTATACACTGGTAGCATTGATACCCAAAAGTTCCTATATTTCATATTATCACCCCACACAAGTATATGAAGGCGCCGTTTGTCAATGAACAAAGCACCGCAAATTGTCATAGAATGACTCGGAACGACAGGTTTCAAAACTTTGATTGGAGGAATGATTGTGGAACCTAAAATCCGCCGCAAGGGCGGCACCGGAATCCTGCCGGCAGCTGCGCCGCTTGCAAATCCCTATGTGCCGTTTCAAAAGGAATCTCCCCCCACCTACACTGCCCGGCAGGGTCTTGTAAGAGGTACGATTTATCCCGGTCTTGACCTACCATATATGGGGATGGTAAACAACCGGGAAAAGCCTGTAACGCCGCTTACGGAATTGCAGGCCATTGGCTTTATGCTTCAGGAGCTTGCCCTTTATCTGGATACCCATCGGGACGACAAGGAAGCCGTTGAGGTATTTCGGGAGTACCAAAAGGAATATGAGAAAGCAGTAGAAAAGTATGAAAAAGCCTGCGGAGCCCTGACCCATATGTCGCCTGTAAACGGCGAATATCGCTGGCTGGATGACCCGTGGCCTTGGGAATATGCAGCAAATCGGGGGGTATAAGAATGTTTGTATATGATAAAAAGCTTCAGTTTCCTGTAAAAATTGATCGCCCAAATCCTAAACTTGCCAGCATTATCATCAGCCAGTACGGCGGGCCGGATGGCGAGCTGGGTGCTTCTCTTCGGTATCTTTCTCAGCGGTATTCTATGCCCTTTGACGAGCTCAAGGGTCTGCTTACCGACATTGGCACGGAAGAACTTGGGCATCTGGAGATGATTGGCGCGCTGGTGCATCAGCTGACGAGGAATTTAAAGGACAGTCAAATTCAGGACTCTGCATTTGCTCCCTATTTCGTGGACCATACTGTGGGAGTATATCCCACGGCTGCATCCGGTTTTCCCTGGAGCGCTGCAACTATCGCCGTAAAGGGCGACCCTATGGCCGACTTGACGGAAGACCTGGCTGCGGAGCAAAAGGCTCGGGTAACCTATGATAACATTCTCAGACTCTCCGATGACCCGGATGTGAATACTGTTATCAAATTCCTGCGGGAGCGTGAGGTCGTACACTTCCAGCGGTTCGGTGAGGCGATCGAGCTGCTCAGAGAAAAGCTTAATAAAAAGAATGTGTATTATATGAACCCGGCTCTTAATATGTAAAAAATCGGGACTGCATTTTGCAGCCCCGATACATATTTACTTCATTCGCTCCGTAAGGGAGTCGGCAAGAGAAATCATATATTCATTATTGGGGAATTCCCACAGCCAGTCTTTTGCAGCGGCGGTACGGGTGCGAACAAGTTCCTGACAAACATCCAATCCGTAAATGTGGACGAAGGTATTCTTGTTGCCGTCCACACCGGTTGCTTTGCCTAAATCTGACTGATTGCCGATTACATCCAGCACATCGTCCCGAATTTGGAAAGCAAGACCCAAATGATGGGCAAATTTTTCTGCGGCAATCTCCTGCGTCTTAGTGCCGTTTCCGGCCAAGACACCAAGCAGACAAGCTGCCTTGATCAGCATCCCGGTTTTCCGGCTTTGGATATTGACAACTTCCTGCTCAGTACACTCCCGACTTTCGCTCTGCATATCCAGAACCTGTCCGCCAACCATCCCCAGCTCTCCTGCACACGCAGAAAGAATTTCGACGGCACGGATTCTTGTCTCGGCAGAAAAAGGAGCGTTCGCAATGGTAGAAAAAGCAGCAGTAAGCAACGCATCCCCGGCGAGAACGGCAATCGCATCTCCATAAACCTTGTGGTTTGTGAGCCTACCACGGCGGTAGTCATCGTTGTCCATACAAGGAAGGTCATCGTGAATCAAACTGTAAGTATGCACCATTTCCAGTGCGGCTGCAAACGGTGCGGCATCCTTCCAGTTTCCGCCGCACATACGGCAAAAATCCATTGTGAGGATAGGCCGCAGGCGCTTTCCGCCCGCAAGAAGACTGTACCGCATAGCATCAAATAGAGTCTGTTGCGGCTCAGACGGATAAACAAAGCAGGTATTTTTCAAGTAGACCTCAATGTAGGCTACATATTCTTCGGTCAAACGGTCATTCATTGGGGAAATCCACCTCCATAGGTGCACCGTCCGGGTCGGGAACAATTTTCTTAACTTGAAGCTCGGCTTTGTCCAAGATTTTACTGCAATCAGAAACGAGTTTTGTGCCTTCCTTAAAAAGGCTCAAGGATGCCTCGAGTGGTGCATCACCCTTTTCCAGTGTGCGGACAATCTGTTCTAAGCGGAGCATTTTTTCTTCGAAGCTTTTATTTTCCATAATCATTCTCCTTAACATCCGTGATCTCTGCGAGAATTCTACCGTTACATACCGTGAGAGAAAGCGCATCTCTAGGTTTTACCTGCTTTGTGGTACGGATAATGCTTCCGTCATCTTTTTGTACAATGGCATAGCCACGGGTCAAAACCTTAAGCGGACTCAGTGCATCTAATTTGGCAGTGCAGGCAAGAAATCTTTGCTTGCGTCGGCTGAGAACAAGACTTTGGGCGGAAATTAACCGATTTTTCAGTGCATTGAGATTATCTCTTCGTATTAATAGATAGGAATCAGGGCTTTTCAGCGCATTGGTTGCGGTGAAAATATTTAGCTGCCTGCGAGCGGCAGAAATGGAACGGCAGACCGTGGTGTACATCGCAGACTGCAGACTGTCCAGTGTTTGCATCAGCGCTTCACGGTCAGGAACAGCAAGCTCCGCACCATTAGAAGGCGTGGCGGCACGCAGGTCAGCAACATAATCAATTATAGTTACATCCGGCTCGTGGCCTACAGCAGAAATGACAGGGATAGTGGATTCATAGACTGCAAGAGCGACTTGCTCATTGTTAAACGCCCATAAATCCTCCATAGAACCGCCACCTCTGCCAACTAGCAGAAGATCGCCTAAAGCGTAGTAATTGGCATAACGAATGGCAGCGGCAATCTCACCCGGCGCTTCTTCGCCTTGCACGCGGACAGGAAGAAGATTGGCCTTCACAAGCGGATATCGCTTCTTAAGAATCCGCAGCATATCGTGAATAGCAGCTCCGGCTTCACTGGTGATAATACAAATGTTTTTGGGATATTTTGGTAGAGGCTTCTTGTGCGCCGGGTCAAACAGACCTCGCTCGGCAAGCTTTTTCTTTAGTTGGGAAAAGGCAATATACAGCTCCCCTACCCCATCCGGGATAATGGATGTACAGTAAAGCTGATATGCGCCGTCCCGGGGAAAGACCGAAATTTTACCCATTGCGATGACTTTAACGCCGTCTTCCGGGCGAAATTTTAGTGTCGCGGCATTGCCCCGAAACATTACGCATCGAATAGATGCATTTTCGTCCTTCAGGCTGAAATAGTGATGCCCAGATGGATAAACTTTATAGTTGCCGATCTCACCCCGAATGGCAAGGCTTGAAAGTAAGGCATCGCTGTCCATCTTAGAGCGGATATATTCATTTATTTGTCCGACAGACAGTACCTCCCGGCTCATATTAACCCTCCAATTGTCGATATGCAAGTACAGCTACACCCATGGCGTTGTCGGTAGAAAAACGAGGTTCTGCGAAAACAGGCTGAAATCTTGCTGTTTTTTCTCTCAAAAGTGAGTTGGATGCTACTCCGCCGGAAAACACGATAGGTAGTCCGGGGTAATTCTTCAAGGCTTGTTCCGTTGCAGTGCAAACTGCGCCGATTACACAGCGTAAAGCATAAGCGGCGGTTTCTGACGGGTTTGCGCAGCTTTCAAAGTACTTTTGCACCTTGTTTTCCACGCCGGACAGGGAAAACTGCATCGATTCACATTTAACACGGAAAACATCGGTGTTTTCTGCACTTTTGCTGCATACATCTAAATGTCGGCCTGCCGGAAAAGGCAAACCAAGCATAACACCGGTACGGTCAATAAGCTGACCCGCGGAAATATCAGTTGTGCCGCCGATTTTTGTGCACTTGACATTCTTGCCGTCAGGCTCTACAAGAAGTAGTTCTGTTGTTCCGCCGGAAAGGTGCCACGCCAAATGGGGTGTGTCCATTAAATCCAGCCGTCTGGCACTCCATAATGAGGCGGCTACATGCCCCTGTTGGTGGGAGCAGGTAAAAAGCGGCACTTTCAACGCGTCAGAAAGGATCTTTGCGTGGGAATAGCCCACCATAAAGCAAGGCATATAGCTTCCATCTACAGCTCTCGGGCGTGTGCTGACACCAACGGCCAGAATCTGTTCACGGGGATAAAGTGAAAACAGCCTGTCAGATAAATCCGGCAGGCTTTTTGTGTGATGGAAAATCGTATCACTTTGACGCAACCCCAGCTCTCCGGCCTTTACAGGCAGAAGCTGAGAGCAGTTTTCACCGGAGATTCCGTTAAAGCAGGCAATAGATGTGGTGTAGTTACTGGTATCAAAGCCTACAACACTCATTTTGTTACCTCTTGGTCGAGACTGCGGGCGAAGCTTCCCAAAATGCCGTTGACAAATGCGCCGGTGTCATCGCCATCATATTTTTTGGCAATGCGTACAGCTTCGGAAATTGCAACCCCAGTGGGAACATCTTCCACAAAAAGAATCTCATAAATGGCAAGCTGCATTACGGCCCGGGTAAGACGGGAAATTCGGGATACATCCCAACCAATGGCATACTGCCCAATATAGTCATTAAGCATTTCCTGGCGATTAGCAACACCGGAGACCACTAAGTCAATATAGGCAGTTTGTGCTTTACTGGGACGATCCGTATAAACATCGTTTACCTGCGCCAAGTTGGGATAATACGCCTTATCCAGCCGTGTATTAATGACACTCTCCGGTTCTTCTCCGGTGAACTCACGGGCGTAAATCAGATGTACTGCCAGTTCTCTGGCATCTCCTCTAGTCATAACGAACCTCACTGCCGCACAATGCCACAGACATTGATGTTCACTGCAGAAACCTTAATGTTTGCCATAGATTCCAGTGCGCTGCTCACAGTTTCCTGCGCAGTCTTTGCAACAGAAACCACACTCTGACCATAGGCAATAAGGACGTTGCAGTCTACGCGCAGGCAGTTATCGGGAAGAATCGTAATCTTCATTCCCTTGCCCCAATTCTTTTTGCCGATGATTTCGGCAATATCTGCGCCGGGCTTTGCGCTTAAGCCAACAACACCGTCCACATCCGCCAAAGCCTGGGAAACAATTGTGGAAAGCACATCCTCGGAAATCAGAACATTGCCGTTCTCCTGAGGCTGTGTAATATACTGCTTGGATTCTGCCATAAGGTTATCCTCCTGAATTCATATGGTATGCACAGTCTTTTTAGTATTCTACCACCATTTCCTGAAAATTACAACTGTTTTCTTATAAAAGAATCCCGCAATGCTAAGCACTGCGGGGTTTTTGCTACTGTACTTCGACTACACGGATATCATTGATGGTCAAATTAGACTGGGACAGGACGATATCGGTAACGAGCGCTACATCGGTCTGCTTAATTCCACCTTCAGGAGCAGCAACGGCAACAGAAATGCCGGTGTCGCTTATGTAGGCAACGCAGTCTGCATAGCCCTTTGCAATAATTAGGCTCTCAATTTGTGCTTCGCACAGAGCAGTATTGACAAGAGCGTCCAGCTTCTTCCCTGTTTCAGCGGCACTTGCTTCATCCCCGTAGGCTATTGCTTCCTGTAAAAGACTGACTGCGCTGTCCCGTGCTTGCTGACGGGAGAGCCGGACTGCGGCAAAATAATCGGTAAGGGTATTGGATTCGCCGTTTCCGTCGCCCATAACCAAATCAGACGAAAGGAGCTTATCCTCATCCAGTACATCTGTCAAATTTGCGACTGCTTTATCTTCGCCGTACAGCCAGTTAACATATATACCTCCGCATACGGCAACTAGCAGAACAGCCGCAATTAAATTCTTCTTCCATATTTTCATACTTCATACCTCCTGTTACTTCATTTTTACAATTGTAATCCGATCTGTACCCAATCCTGTCAAGCTGGATACAGCTTCAGAAATAGCAAGGCGAACAGTTGCGTTGTCTGCGCCTTGGCAGACGACTACTGCGCCCTGATATTTTGGCGGAATGACCTGAATGATTAATCCGTTTTCTGAGCGTTTATCGTCCGTAATGGTTACCGTATCCTTTTGCGTTGTAGAATTACTGTCGCTAACTGAGATGTTTTGGTCGGTCTGATAGATGGTTTCCTCTCCGGCTGATTCCGTAAGCATTACACTGACCTTTCCCGCACCTTGAATCTGACTAAGTATTTTAATTAGTCGGTCTTCCATTCCGGGTGCTTCTGTTTGCACCTTTTGCGGAAGCTGCTGATCGTCTGTTTTCGTGCTGAAAGGAATTGTCATAAGTAAAATACCGATGATGATAACCAGCAAGACATATTTATATTTCTTAAGTACGGTAACAACTTTCTCAGGCAGATTATTTATCCCCAAGATTGTGCCTCCTTCGGTATCCCCAACTGATTGATGATGTATTGGGTAAGCATCCGCTTTACATATGGTGATACCGCCCCCTTTATGGTTATTCGGCTGGGAACCGGTGGCGACCCAGTATCCAGTTTGATTTCAACCGATATGTCCGCTCCCATGCTTGCCGCTTTGTCTAAGATATATGCTTCCGTTTCTTCGATTATGATTTCCGCAAGAGAATCGTTTGCAGCGTCTTTTCCGTCAGAAACGGCTTCCTGCACCTTTTCGTTCAGTCCGGAAAAATAATCAGTGTATATAGAAAAATCAAAATTTTTTAGTGGAGCAATCATAACAAACACCATATACACCCCACATACAGCGGTTATCATCTTCCCACTGCCCCACCCTTTTCCAGGCAAAAGAGAAATACAGGTGCATAATGTAGCAGCAGCCACCACAGATAAAATATAGCTACTAATATTTTCCACTATCCAACACCTTTCATTAAGCACACTGTGCTGATTAAAAGTATCAGGCACATTGTTCCTGTCATCGCAAGCAGAAAGCCCATTGCAGCGGAGAAATCCCGAATAAGCGTGGTGGTTTTCTCACCGGAAATCAGACGGCACAGAGCCGCTGTGGTCTTTAGAAGCAAATATTGTACGCCAATTTGAACAAACGGACCAATACATAGGGATATTGTTGCTAAAAGGCCGTAAATTCCTACAGCGCTCTTCATGAGACCGGCGCTGACAAGAATTGCCTCCGATGCATCGGAAATAATATTTCCCACAACCGGGACGACCCCGGAGAGCGTAATTTTAGCTGCCTTTATTGCGGCAGCATCTGCCGTTCCGCTGACTACACCGGTTATGGTAATGTAGCCTGTAAAAATGTATAAAGTGCCTTTTAGTAACCAGGTAATCAGCCATTTTATAAAACCACGAATCTCCTTAAGTCCATGGTTTCTCAGTGCGCTGTTTGCAATTGAAAGTGCAATAAAGATATACACGAGTGGGATTAAGAGCTTAGATACGGCAGTCGTCAGCAATGTATCAAAAAATACTGTCCCGACATAAATGCCGGCAGATGCGGTAGCTCCGCCCTGAGCAGCCAGTGCGGCTGTCATAACAGGTATAAGAAGCTTGCCATAGCTGCTAATTTCGCCAATTACATCACGGCTAAGACGGATGAATGTACCCGATTGCTGCAATAGCAGACAGCCGATCATTATCGTACTGACAAGGTGAACAGTTTTCTCTTGCTCTTTAGCAATACTGCTGACGAGGGATGTAAGCACCATAACAGCCACCAACGACAGGCAAGTCTCACAGGCAGCAGAAAGGTTGGGGTTTATATCTCCAATTGCCTCTCTCAAAATGTAAAGTAAACCTTCTGCAAATGTTTCGTAATTCTCTGGCATTACATCCGCTCCCCTGTCTGGGACTGTGGGGGCTGTAAAATCCATTGCGTAGACCGGTATTGTGCAGAAAAGGACAATTATAATCAGGATCAGCACTTTTCTCATACGCTACCGAGAATCTCCTCGACTAAATTTAGAATTTGAGTAAACAGTGGTAGGGAAATCCATAGAATGACAGATGTTGTAAGGATTTGCACGACCTTTCCCAATGATGCCTGTCCGCAATCCGTGCAGATCATTGCAGCGATTTCGCCAATCAGGCCGGTTCCTGTTGCCTTTAACAGAATTGACATTAGATTTTTATCTAAGCCGATTAGCCTCTGTAATTTATTAAAAAAAGAAAGTACAGGTTTTAAAAATGTCATTGCCACTGCGGCCGCCATCACGCAGGCAGCAAGGATAAGTACTACTCCCAATTCCTTACCTTTTTGCCCCAACGCAAGAAGCAGCACAACGGCAATAATTACACCCGCAACTGTTTTAACAAAAATATCCATTAAAAATGAAAAAGTGTTTTCACAAGATCAAATAGATTTGCTATTTCCTGAGCCACCATCATAAGCACCACGACAAGTCCGGCAAGGGTGGTCATAGTTGCCTGTTCATCCCGACCGGAGCGGGACAGAACCTGATTAAGAATAGACACAATAATTCCTATAGCGGCAATTTTAAAGATTAAATCAATATCCATATTAAATCAGCAAGATCGCAAGGGAAATTCCTGCGCAAAAACCCAGTGTATGGTAGCTTCTAAGACGGTTTTCCCTGTCAGATGAGAGCAAAATTATGTTCTTTCTAACCTCATCAATGACCTTTTGAATCCCTTGAATTTGCCCTTCTAAATCAAATTTCCCCAAAGTCTTCCCTAAGAGACGGAACATATTCCCTGTCAATACCGGAACATCTTTCGTTGATTCCAGTGCGGCGCGCATACAGCTTTCACTGTCGGGTGCAACCTGTGCATTGAGTTCCTTGCTTAATGCGCAGAGCGCCTTTGAAACGACGCCGTTTGATAACTTTGAGGCATCAACACAAAGCTGCTCCAGGGGCGGCAGATGAAACCGAAGTTCAGAGAGCATATACTCCAGTGCCTCCAGCAATGCTTGCAGAGATTTCTCTTCTCTCTTATAGTTTGCAGCGATGAGCAATCCAAAGCCACCACAACCTAAGATAACCAAAACGGATCCTATAACCTTAAGTGTCATAATATAACCTCTCTTCCCGCCAGGACTTGTCCGAGCGCATCAGTAGTATGTTTTGAAAGACTCGAAGCTCGATAAGCTGTGCATAAGTGGGCCTGCACATAAAGTCTCGTGTGGACCCGGCGTGGGCTGTTGCAACGATATCGACACCGCAACCTATCGCCTCTAAAATCGCATTGGAGTCCTCCTGCGATGTGATTTCATCAACTGCGATTGTGCGCGGACCCATAGTACGCAAAAGCATAATGATGCCGGATGACTTTTTGCAGCCGCTCATTACATCAGTTCCTCCACCTGGGAAAAAGCAACAATTACCGCCATAAATAGGAAACAGCTCTCCCCGTTCGTCAACAACTGCCACGCTGCCTTGACCACTTGAAGAACGACTGCGTATAACATCCCGAAGCATAGTTGTTTTTCCGGACCCTGGCGGACCAAGTATTAGAAGATTTCCTCGTTTTGGTGCTTTTTCACCTATTCCCGGAAAATCTCTTGCCACACGGATACATAACGATGTTACTTGCCGTATATCCGTCATTTTCCCGTTGTGCTCAACAGCCTGTCCGCACAAACCAATTCTGTGCCCACCGGGCGCTGTGATATAACCGCTTGCGGCGCTTTCGGCGGTCCAGGGAGAATACCTGCTGGCCGCATTAATTACGAACTGGATGTCTGCTGATTTAACAGTAAACGGTAGTTCCTCACAGCCGTTCGATTTCACCAGCAAAGGTGGAAGTCCGTTGCGAAGACGAAGTTCCTGCAGTGTTTCCCGACCCAGATTGTCAACGATAGATTTATAGCCTTGAGGAAGCAAACCCAATAAGGCGTTCCAGGCACATTTCATATGCATCACTCCTGGTTAAGAGTATGCTCAGATTGCCGGGATATGCAAAAAAAGCAGGCAGCAAAAGCTGCCTGCTCAGGAAAACTTGGTTTATTATTTTTTAACAGCGTGAAGAATGCGCTGACCTGCCGGGCTAAAAACAACGTTAATAGCCAGCTCCGGCAGGAAATTGATCACAATTAAGCCGGATATCACAAATCCCGCAACATCAGATCCACCGGCCCATGCCTTTAAAACATCCATAAAGAACAGATACATTCCCAACAGAAATACGCCGGTATTTACCACAGGGCAAACAATTGCCGCACAAAGCATGGCGAAATAGCCGTTAACCTTGCGGAGCGCTCGGTAAACAATGCCGGAAACAAATCCGCATAGAACTCCCTTGGCCATAACGACCAAAAAGCATAGAACCGGACTTGCCTGAAAGACCATATGTCCGCCGCCGTCCATGCCGTTGACACAGAAGATGTACGCCAATACACCAAATGCGCCGCCCAACACACTGCCGGCTGCCGGACCAAAGGCTGCGGCGCCCAGTACGATGGGAATGAGAACCAGGGAAAGCGATACAGGACCGATTTTAATGGGAAATGCCGTTGCTACAAACTGAAGCACAAGCATAACCGCAATCAAAAGCGATATGCCTACCATAGTCTCTACTTTTTTGTTTTTCATGTTTTTTCCTCCTTGTTGTCGCTCCGCAAATGCGGATGCGATACATTTATTTAAGCCTTTCGGCTAAAATACCATCAATTAAAAGGATCGTAGTCTTCAGATTCAGGGAGCTCATCAATTGCCATTTGAGATGGCTGCTGACCAGCTCGCATAGCTTCCCACTGCTCTTTCGTAACTAGAATAGTGCGTGGTTTGCTGCCTTGGAATGGACCTACGATTCCCTTTTCCTCCATTTCATCTACAATTCGTGCGGCCCGGGCATATCCGAGCTTAAGTCTTCTTTGGAGCATAGATACAGACGCCTGACCAGTTTCCAAAATGACATCTACAGCGGCGGGAAGCATCTCGTCCCCTTCCAGCTCATCGCCGTTAGGCTCCGGGTCAGATGCGGTAGCCTTGGCGTTGCCGGTCTGGGCGGCCTTCTTTTCGATTTCCTCCATAACATGCTGATCGTAATCGGAAATGAAATTGGATTTTACATAGTTGGCAACCGCTTCAACCTCCGGGTCGCTGACAAAGCAGCCTTGCACACGCTTCGGCTTACCGCTGCCGATTGGCGCATACAGCATATCACCACGACCTACCAGCTTTTCTGCACCTTGGGTATCCAAAATGATTCTCGATTCCATAGCGGATGCCACAGCAAAGGCGATTCTGGAGGGGATGTTTGCCTTCATAAGACCAGTAATAACATCAGCAGAGGGTCTTTGGGTTGCGATGATTAGGTGGATACCGGCAGCACGACCCATTTGAGCAATCCGGCAAATAGATTCTTCCACTTCCTTTGCTGCTACCAACATAAGGTCGGCAAGCTCATCGATAATAACCACTACCTGAGGAAGCTTTTTGCCCATATCCTCCTGGCCTTCCACAATGCTGTTATAGGATTCCAAATCACGAACGCCAGCGTCAGACATTGCCTTATAGCGGCGCATCATTTCTGTAACT
>JAZSKZ010000072.1:0-13405 GCA_045535135.1 Faecousia sp. | reverse complement strand
CTGCATCAATATTGCACAGGGTCTGCCCTGCGGCCTGAGCTACGGCTACGAGGGAAGCCCGGAAATCACCGCCGAAACCTGGCGGGATGGCTTCTACCACACCGGCGATCTTGCGTGGAAGGACGAAGATGGCTTCTTCTGGTATGTGGGCCGTGCAGACGATGTGATTAAGTCTTCCGGCTACCGGATTGGACCGTTTGAAATCGAAAATGTGATTATGGAGCTTCCCTATGTTCTAGAATGTGGTGTTTCTGCTGCGCCGGATGAGGTTCGGGGTCAGGTGGTTAAGGCCAGCATTGTGCTTATTCCCGGCAAGGAACCCACCGACGAGCTGAAAAAGGAAATTCAGAACTATGTCAAGAGCCGCACCGCACCCTATAAGTATCC
Source organism: Faecousia sp. (assembly GCA_045535135.1). Lineage (GTDB taxonomy): Bacteria > Bacillota > Clostridia > Oscillospirales > Oscillospiraceae > Faecousia. The sequence continues at coordinate 13,018 of JAZSKZ010000072.1, read as the reverse complement.
CAGAATCGTGGATTTTAAGGAAAGCCTTCCCAAAACCACCAGCGGCAAAATTATCAGAAAGCAGCTGTGAGTATGGAGTATAAAAGACTTACCTTATTTGCCGGCCATTATGGTAGCGGCAAGACCAATATTGCGGTAAATTATGCGCTGTACCTGCGTAAGCTGGGGCTACCCGTTACGGTGGCGGATTTGGATATTGTAAATCCCTATTTCCGCACCAAGGACAGTGAAAAAGTCCTGCAGGAGGCGGGAATCGAACTCATTTCCTCCCCCTTTGCCAACAGCAATGTGGATGTACCGGCTATGCCCCCGGAAGCTTACCGGCTGGTGGCAGACCAGGAGTGCTACGGCGTGCTGGACATCGGCGGCGATGACCGGGGCGCACTGGCGCTGGGGCGTTATACGCCTATGATTCGGGAAGAAAACAATTACGAAATGCTTTTTGTCATCAACCGTTCCCGTCCCCTGACCCGGGATGTGGAGGGAACGGTGGAGGTTATGGCGGAGATTGAGGCGGCCTGCGGCCTGCCCTTTACTGCCATTGTTAACAACACCAACATAGGACCGGCGACCACGGCACAGGATGTGCGGAACAGCCTGCCTTATGCCCGGGCGGTATCGGAAAAAACCGGCCTGCCCATCAAAATGACCACGGTAAACCATACACTTCTGCCGGAGCTGAAAGGGGAGGGCTTCTTCCCGTTGCGCTTGCAGGAGCTGTATTACCAATTAAGAACGGAGGACGCTTATGGCTAAACTGACATTTAAGGAAGAACTGTGCAAGGGCTGCGGTCTTTGCGTAAACGCCTGTCCCAAGGGACTTCTGGAGTTGTCCCGCACCAGGCTCAACCAGAAAGGACACGCGCCTGTGGAGCTGACAAAGCCCGAGGACTGTGTTGGCTGTGCATTTTGCGCCACCATGTGTCCTGACTGCGTGATTAAGGTAGAGAAATAAGGAGGAAGCAATGGAAAAGGTACTTATGAAAGGCAATGAAGCCATTGCCGAAGCCGCCATTTTGGCCGGCTGCCGTCATTATTTCGGTTATCCCATCACCCCTCAGACCGAGGTGGCTGCCTATATGGCAAAGCGGATGCCCAAGATTAACGGCGTATTTCTGCAGGCGGAAAGTGAGATTGCCGCCATCAATATGGTATACGGCGTTGCCGCAACCGGCAAGCGGGTTATGACCTCCTCCTCCAGCCCCGGAATTGCGCTGAAATGCGAGGGCATTTCCTATTTGGCCGGCGCTGACCTGCCTGCGCTGATTGTAAATGTTCAGCGTGGCGGCCCCGGCTTGGGCGGTATTCAGCCCTCCCAGTCCGACTATTTCCTGGCAACCCGTGGTCCCGGACACGGCGACTTCCATGTGCTGGTGCTGGCACCTGCATCTGTGCAGGAAATGGCAGATATGACCTTTAAGGGCTTCGAGCTGGCGGAAAAGTATCGGATGCCCGTTATGCTGCTGGCTGACGGCACTATGGGTCAGAGGATGGAGCCTGTTACTCTGCCTGAGGCACAGGAAATCAAGCCCGCCCCCGATTGGGCAACGGTTGGCACCCAGTGCAAGCGCAAGCACAATATTGCAAACTCTCTTTATCTGTCTCCTGCGGAATTGGAGCAGATGAATATCGAGCGCTTCGAAAGATACGCCGAGGCTGAAAAGAACGAATGCCAGTGGGAAGAATTTATGATGGAAGACGCAGAATACTGCGTGGTATCCTGCGGCATTACCTCCCGTATCTCCCGCAACGCCATTTTGGATGCCCGTGCCAAGGGTATCAAGGTGGGTATGATTCGTCCCATCACCCTGTGGCCCTTCCCCAAGGCACCTCTGTGCGCCGCGGCAGATAAGGTCAAGGCATTCCTCACCGTTGAGCTGAATATGGGTCAGATGTCCGAGGATGTGGAGCTGGCCATTCGCTGCAAGAAGCCGGTATACACCTGCAACCGTGTGGGCGGTATGATTCCCTCACCGGAAGAGGTACTGGCAAAGATTCAGGAAATCGCAAAGTAAGGAGGCGTTGGAAATGACTGTATTTGAAAAACCCAAGGCATTAACCGATGCCGTATTGCATTACTGCCCCGGCTGTACTCACGGTATCATCCACCGCTTGGTGGCAGAGGTTATCGACGAATTAGGCATTGAGGGTAAGACCGTTGGTATTGCCCCCGTTGGCTGTTCCGTTATGGCCTACAACTATTTCGCCTGCGATATGATTGAAGCTGCCCACGGCAGAGCTCCCGCAGTCGCCACCGGTGTTAAGCGCTCTCTGCCCGACAATGTGGTATTTACCTATCAGGGCGATGGCGACCTTGCTTCCATCGGTATGTGCGAAACCGTACACGCCGCTGCCCGTGGCGAAAACATCACCGTTATTTTCATTAACAACGCCATTTACGGTATGACCGGCGGTCAGATGGCACCTACCTCCCTGATCGGTCAGGTAACCCAGACCTCTCCCTATGGCAGAAACGCAGAGACGCAGGGCTATCCTATCCGTGTGTGCGAAATGCTTAGCACTTTGGACGGCCCGGCCTATCTGGAGCGTGTTACTGTCAATAATGTAAAGAATGTCAATAAGGCAAAGAAGGCCATTAAAAAGGCTTTCCAGAACCAGATTGACGGCAAGGGCTTCTCTCTTGTGGAGGTTCTGTCCTCCTGCCCCACCAACTGGGGTATGACTCCCCAGAAGGCACTGGAGTGGATTGATGAAAAGATGATTCCCCAGTATCCTTTGGGCGTGTACAAAGATAAGGAGGCTTAACTATGCGGGAAAATCAAATTGTAATTGCCGGCTTCGGCGGACAGGGTCTGCTTTTCTCCGGCAAGGTACTGGCATATGCGGGTATGGTGGAAGGCCGTCAGCTGAGCTGGCTGCCCTCCTACGGCCCGGAAATGCGTGGCGGTACGGCCAACTGTAATGTGATTCTCAGCGACCGGGAGGTAGGCTCTCCCATCGTTAACCACCCGGATATCCTGATGGTTATGAACGGACCTTCTCTCGATAAGTTCGAAAACGATGTGCAACCCGGCGGTGTGATTTTTGTGGACAGCTCCCTCATCAGCCGTAAGGTGCAGCGTACCGATGTAACCGTTTATTACATACCGGCTTCCAATATGGCCCGGGAGATGGGTGTTCCCACCCTTGCCAATATGGTGCTTCTGGGCGCACTGGTAAAGGCGACCGGGTGTGTAACAAACGAAGGCTTGGATGCCGGCCTTGTGAAGGTCATTCCTGCCCGCAAGGCGGATATGCTGGAACTGAACCGCAAGGCACTGCAGGCCGGTATGGACTATTTAGGTTGAGGAGACGACTATGATTTACGACATTAAAATCGAAAAAACCACTGCCCCTAAGGCACGTCCCGTGGACGAGAGCAAGCTGGGCTTCGGTAAGATTTTCACGGACCATATGTTCGTGATGGACTATGAAGAAGGCAAGGGCTGGCACGATGCCCGCATTATCCCCTTCGGTCCTATTCCTCTGCACCCCGCATCTACGGTTCTGCACTACGGCGCAGAGATTTTCGAGGGCATGAAGGCCTATCGTGCCGCAGACGGCTCAATCCGTATGTTCCGCCCTATGGAGAATGTAAAGCGGCTCAACACCAGCGCAGAGCGGCTCTGCCTGCCCCAGCTGGATGAAGAGGGCGCACTGCACATTCTCAATACGATGGTAGAGCTGGAAAAGGATTGGGTACCTCACAGCGACGGTACATCTCTCTATATCCGCCCCTTCCTTTTCGGCAATGACCCCCATCTGGGTGTTCACGCCGTGAAGAATGCGACCTTCGTTGTTATCTGCTGCCCCGTAGGCGCCTACTACGCCGAGGGCATTAACCCCGTTAAAATTGCTATCGAAGCACAGGATGTCCGTGCCGTCCGTGGCGGCACCGGCTATGCCAAGTGCGGCGGCAACTACGCAGCCAGCCTCCGTGCAGGTCAGAAGGCCGAGGAGCAGGGCTATACCCAGGTTCTGTGGCTGGACGGCGTAGAGCGGAAGTATATCGAAGAAGTTGGTGCTATGAACGTTATGTTCAAGATCGCAGGCAAGATTGTTACCCCTGCGCTCTCCGGCTCTATTCTTCCCGGTATTACCCGCAAGTCCTGCATTGAACTGCTGAAGGACTGGGGCTATGAAGTTGAGGAGCGCCAGATTTCCGTAGACGAACTGTTTGCCGCAGCGGCAGACGGCTCTCTGGAGGAAGCTTGGGGTACCGGCACGGCGGCGGTGGTTTCTCCCATCGGTCAACTTTTCTACAACGGCAAGGCCTACACTCTGTGCGACGGCAAGATCGGCGAAGTCGCCCAGAAGCTTTACGACAACCTGACTGGTATCCAGTGGGGCAAGCTCCCGGATGCCCACGGCTGGAGCTACAAAGTCTGCAACGGCTAAAATAAAATGACCAAGTGCATTTAAGCACTTGGTCATTTTTTGTTATTTTTGGTATAGTGTTTCTTCGTCTACCGGGATGGGCCCGTTACATTCTTCATATTCTTTTACGCAAGCCTGCGCAAGGTATTCCAGCTGGGCGTTCAAGGAACGCTTGTTGTCCTTGGCAACATATGCGATTTTATAAAGAAGTTCCGGCTCAAAGCGAATACCGGTTTGAATTTTGTTTGTTGCCATAATAACACCTCGCTACAATTATGATAACAGTATACCAACAGAAACGTTGAAATTATACAAACAAAGTGTTATCATAATGGCATATAAGCTTCATATGCAAGGAGGTAAGAAAATGGCAAGTCTAGTGGAAGAAATTGCTCGGGCAGAGGGAGAGGAAATGGAAAACCTATTTAAGGCGTTAAGGCGGCGGCATGCTGAACTGTTTCCGGACTGGGAGATGTGTACAGTTTTTCTCCCGAGAGGGGACGGTCGCAACGAGCAAATTGATTGGATGATAACGATGCTGCAGAAGATGAAAAATACCCCCAAATTTCCTTAGAAATGGGGGGTGATTATAAATTATCGCGAAGCGATACCACAACTTGCGAAGCAAATATCACATTTTGGGAGGAGATATTTCACATTCCCCAAAGGGGAATATATCACTGGGCGTTGCGGCAAGGACTTGCCGCAACGCCCATGGTGCTTTTATTTAACTTTCCTCTGCCAGAGGACGGAGGACACTGTACTTATCGTACCGGGTGTCGTGGGAATCAGCAAAGAATACCAAATTCACTTGGGGATTGGGGAGACCGGTTGTGCTTGCGTAGCTTTCGCAGTCGGCGGCGGCTACATTTTGCACATACAGACGGGCTCTGCCTTCGGGCAGCGCAAAGCTTGCGTCGCCGATAAAGGAAACGGCAAAGGTTTCCGTGGCGCAGGCAGTAACCAGCGTATTTGCGGCGGTGGCGAGGGCCTCTTTCTTATCGCCCTTAAAGACGATGGATTCCGTGTCCGGGAAGCGGAAATCGTAAAATACCGCTTCATCAAAGCCTAAGCCTCTGAGTTCCGTGAGAATTTGGGCAAGATAGGTAATAGTACCCTGACTTGCGGGGTTCAGCCAATAACAGCGGTCCGCATCCATCCACAAATAACCGCCGGAGGTGGGAAGACCGGATGGGACGTTGTTAAGACCAAAATAGTAATCCCGGAAAGCGGGCAGGCGGGCCACGGCGTAAAGATTCCGCTCGGTCATTGCCGAAATGAGGACATCCATCTTCACAGGGTCAATGGCGCTGAGCCGCTTTTCGCTTACTGTGGAGGAGTAGAAGAATCGGCCGGTGATGTTTTTTACATCCACCAGCACCGCCGTTCCGGCAGGAAGCTTCTTCACCTGCTCAATTACGCCGTCAATATTTTCTTTCAAATCGTCGGGGGTGATATAAAAGCCGATCATCTGGGTCAGCTCTGTGCTTTTTTCCACATCATCGTCCCCAAAATGGATCGGTACGGTGGGGCGGGGCGGACGGGTGCCGGAAAGCTGACCGGACAAAAGCTTATTGGACTGGCTGAAGTCCAGATAAGCGCCGTCTTTCGCATACACCAAGAATCGGTCCAGCCACAAAAGCCAGCACATCAGCACAAAAATACCAACCAGCGCCAGCGCCAGAAGAAAGGTTATTAACTTTTTGCACAGGCGGCGGGTACGGTAGGGAATGGCCATTACAAACTCCTTTTGGCGCAGACACAGCGCCAGTCTTCTTTTTGCCGGACTTCTGTGATCGTAAGACCGGCGGCGGTGAGGGCGTTTTGCACATCCGCAAGGCGGGTGTCCAAAATGCCGGAGCAGATGAGGGTGCTGTTTGCAGTGAGAAAATGGGGCAAAATAACAGAAAGCCCAATAATCACATCTGCCACAATATTTACAAGCACTAAGTCATAGCTTTTTTCAGAAAGGCGGGTCATAAGCCCGGTATCGGCGGTAACATTCCCCGTGAGGGCAGTAAATTCCGGCGCAGAAAAGCCGTTATAGGCGGCATTCTCCCGGGCGATGTCTTCTGCCTTAGGGTCAATGTCCACACCGATGGCGGAAGCGGCGCCCAAACGCAGGGCGGTGATGGATAAAATACCGCTGCCGCTGCCCAAATCCAGACAGTGCCAGCCGGGCTGCACCTTTTCTTCCATAGCCTCCATTACCATCTGGGTGGAGGGATGGGCGCCGGTGCCGAAGGTCAGACCCGGGTCTAAAATCACCGGCAGCCGACCTTCCGCATCTGAATCGGCAAGCCAGTAGGGGAGTGCCAGAAGCCGGTTTCCCACAGGCTGGGGCGGATAGTTTTCTTTCCAGCTTTCCTCCCAATCGGTTTGGGCGAGGGGGGTTACGGTAGTTTGAAGCGGGGCATTCATTTCTGTCCGGAGGGAATCTAAAAGGTCATTCAGCCGGGCAAGACCTTGGGTATCGGAATCCTCCAAATAGAGCTTGATGCAGGAAAGGTCCTGAAGATGGGATTGCAGCTTTTCGTCAATATAATCCCAGTACTGGCGATTATCTTCCAAAAAGCTTTCAAATTCCTGCGCGTCCTCCATCACCAAATCAGAAAAACCTTGGCAGGTAAGACGGCCTGCCACCGTTTCAATGGTGTCGGCAGAGGTGGATATGGAAATTTCCAGATAGTTCATATCGTTTCCTCCCGTGGTTTGCTACCATTGTACCGCAAAACAGAGAAAATAACAACTAAGATTCTGAAAATTTTCCGTTTCCTCTTTGAATTTCTTGCAGTTTGGTATATAATGATAAAATCCGGAACAAAGGAGCTTTTAAAATGGAGATCATAAAGCTGTCGGAGGGCGTTACACTCCGATGCTTTCAGGATAATAGATTTAAGCAGGGTATGCTGAGCGTGCAGTTTATACGGCCTATGCGCCGGGAAGAAGCGGCGCTCAATGCGCTGCTGCCTGCGGTGCTGCTGCGGGGCACGGAGAAAAACCCCGACCTGCGGAAAATTACCGCCCGGCTGGACGATTTGTATGGCGCTTCTATGGGCGCACTGGTGCGCCGTGTGGGAGATTATCAGACGACCGGTCTGCACTGCGGCTTTATTGACGATAAGTACGCCCTGGAGGGGGACGAGATTTTTGCCCCCGCGGTGGATTTCCTGGAGGAGGTGCTGTTTCATCCTCTGCTGGAAAACGGCGTATTTCATAGCAGCTTTGTGGAAAGCGAAAAGAAAAACCTCATTGCCACGCTGGATGGCGAGATGAACGACAAGCGCACCTACGTTTCTGCGCAGCTGATGCGCCATATGTGCCGGGAGGATTCCTTCGGCGTGCCACGCTTGGGCGACCGGGAAGCGGTAGGCGAAATTACAGATCAAAGTCTGTTTGCCCACTATCAAAAGGTTATCCGGGAGAGCCGGGCCGAGCTTTTCTATGTGGGAAGCGGCGAAATAGAAGCGGTGGCGGAAAAGCTGGCAGAAATGTTTAAGGAAAGCGTCCGCAATCCCCAACCTTTGCCGGCGCAGACTGCCTTTAGCGGCAGCCCCGTAGGGGATATTACCCAAAAAATGGAAATTTCCCAAGGCAAGCTGGCAATGGGCTATGTAACCCCCATTACCCTCCGTGGTGAGGACTTTGCCGCTATGCAGATGTGCAATACCATACTGGGCGGCGGAATGACCAGCAAGCTGTTCTCCCGGGTGCGGGAGGAGCTGTCCCTCTGCTACGATATCGGCTCCGGCTACCACGGCAGTAAGGGCATTGTGGTAATTTCCGCCGGAATCGACAGCCGAATGCGGGAAACTGTGGAAAAAGAAGTGGCGTCGGCGGTGGAAGCAATGGCCCGGGGCGAAATTTCGGGCGCGGAAATGGAGAATGCCCGTCAGGCGCTTCTCAGCGCCTTGAGCAGCACCCACGACACGCCCGGCAGCATTGAAAGCTACTATGCTACCTCCGTGCTCAGCGGTCTGAAGCTGACCCCGGAAACGTATATGGAAAAAGTGAGTGAAATTACCGCTTCGCAGGTGGCCCAAGCGGCGGCGACACTTAAAAAGCATACGGTTTATTTCTTGGAGGGGGTGCAGCAATGAGAAAAGAAAACTATCCCCGCCTTGGAGAAACGGTCTTTTGGGAAACACTGGAAAACGGCCTTAATGTGGTTGTGGTGCCCCGGAAAGGCTTTGCCAAAAAGCTGTGCTATTTCGTAACGGATTACGGTGCGATTCATACCTGCTTTACAAAGGACGGTAAGCCTTATCAGGCGCCTGCCGGCGTCGCCCACTATTTGGAGCATAAGATGTTCGATATGCCGGACGGCGAGGTCAGTGAACAGTTTGCCGCCTTGGGCGCAGATGTGAATGCCTTTACAAGCTATGATATGACAGCCTATTATTTCTCCTGCACAGCACAGTTCGAGAAAGCGCTGAAGCTGCTGCTTAACTTCGTTTCCACCCCTTATTTTACAAAGGAAAGTGTGGAAAAGGAGCAGGGGATTATCGGGCAGGAAATCGAAATGCACCGGGATAATCCGGACACGGCGGTTTTTGAAAAGCTTGTGGCCCAAATGTATGAAAATCACCCCATTCGGGTGCCGATTTTAGGAACACGGGAATCCATTTCCGAGATTACACCGCAGGTGTTGGCGGATTGCCACCGGGCGTTCTACCATCCGGGCAATATGCTTCTGTGCGTGGTGGGCGATGTAGAGCCGGAAACTGTGTGCCGCATTGCCCGGCAGTGTCTGGGTTCAACACCCCGGGAGAAAACGCCCCGGGTAAGCGCTTGGCAGGAAGAAATGAAGGTCAATACCCAGCCGGTTAAATGCGCTATGGAAGTAGCAATGCCGATGTTCCAGCTTGGCTTCAAGAGCCAACCGGCAAGAATCGGCGAAGCGGCGGTGCGACAGGAATTCGTAGGAGATCTGGCGGCGGAAATGCTGTTTGGCGAATCTTCTGATTTGTACCTACGTCTTTATGAATCCGGGGTGATTGATGCCTCCTTCGGCGGCGGCTTTGAAACGGTCAGCGGTATGGCGATGCTGACGGCCTCCGGGGACAGCTACCAGCCGGAGCAGGTGGAGAAAGAAATCCTTGCCCAAGCGAAAAAGCTGTGCCGGGAGGGCATCCCGGAGGAAGAATTTTTGCGGATAAAGCGCAGCGCTATGGGTCGCCGGATTCGGGCGCTTGATAGCTTTGATTCCCTGTGCTTCCGGGTCTGTGCGTATTTCTTTACAGGCTTTGATTATTTCCGCTTCCCTGAGGTATATGAGAAGATCCAAAAAGAGGAGCTTATTTCTTTCCTCCGGGATACGGTGCGGGAAGAGAATTGCGCCATTTCTATCGTATATCCCGATGAAAAGGAGGAAAAGTAATGAATTATTCCGATATTTCCTTTCCCGGCTTGGGCCTTCAGTTTAATCCGGACAGAATCCTGAAAATCGGCCCGCTGGAAATCTACTATTACGGCATTATGATTGCGCTGGGTTTGACCCTTGCGGTGGTCTACGGCCTTAAGCGGAGCAGGCAGTTCGGCTTTAAGCAGGATGACATTATCGACGGCGTAATTTGCATTGTGCCCTTTGCAATCCTGTGCGCCCGGCTGTATTACTGTATTTTCAGCTGGTCGGATTATAAGAGTAACCCCGTTTCCATTTTCTATATTTGGGAGGGTGGACTGGCTATTTACGGCGGCGTAATCGGTGCGGCAATTGGCGTAATCGTCTATGTAAAGGTGAAAAAGCTGAATTTGCCGGCCCTCTTGGACTTGGTGTCCCTTGGCTTCTTCATCGGTCAGGCGCTGGGGCGTTGGGGCAACTTCTTCAATCGGGAAGCCTTCGGCAGCGAAACAGACAGCTTTTTGCGGATGGGTCTGTTTAACGAGAAAACCCAGCAGTGGGAATACCATCATCCCACATTTTTGTATGAGTCTGTTTGGAATGCCATCGGCTTTGTTGTTTTGCATTTCGTTTCCAAAAAGCGGAAATATGACGGACAGGTTGCCCTTTTATATGTGGCGTGGTACGGTCTTGGCCGGACGATGATTGAGGGACTTAGGACCGACAGCCTGTACTGGGGACCCTTCCGGGTCAGCCAGATGCTGGCGCTCATTAGCTGCGTTGCGGCAGTGGGTGTATTGGTATTTATGCTCACAAGACCAAAAAAGAACTTTATGTAAACCGAAACAAAAAGTAAAGAAGAGAGGACGAACAATTGAAAATCAAGACGAAGAAGCTGCCCTATGAGCAGGTGGAAGCACTGCCTCGCCCACAGCACCGCAAACCTCTGCGTCCCCTATGGATACTCCAGCTTGTTGTGCGTATCCTTGCCATTTTCGATCTGCTCCCCACAAAATTTAAGTATACCTGGAAGGATAAAGATAAGATCGGTAAAAAAGAGCCTTGCCTGATTCTTATGAATCACTCCAGCTTTATCGATCTGAAAATTGCCTCCCGGATTTTCTTCCCCAAGCGCTACGGCATTGTCTGCACCACCGATGCGCTTGTGGGAAAATCTCTGCTTATGCGGCTTTTGGGCTGTATTCCCACCCAAAAGTTCGTTACCGATATGCATTTGGTGCAGGATATGTCCTATATGCTGAAGGAGAAGAAGACCAGTGTACTGATGTACCCGGAGGCGGGCTATTCCTTTGACGGACGAACTACCCAGCTTCCCCGAAAAATGGGCATTCTGCTGAAAAAGTTGGGCGTGCCGGTGCTGATGGTAACCACCTACGGCGCTTTTGCCCGGGACCCGCTTTATAACTGTTTGCAAAAGCGGAAGGTAAAGGTGTCCGCCACAGTGGAGGTGCTGGCCTCTGCCGATGAGGTGAAGGCACTCACTGTTAAGGAACTGGATGAGCGGCTGGATACGGCCTTCTCGTTTGATAATTTCCGCCACCAGCAGGAAAACGGCATCGTGATTGATGAGCCCTTCCGTGCTGACGGACTGAACCGAATTCTCTACCACTGCCCCCACTGCGGCGCAGAAGGGAAAACCGAGGGTAAGGGAACAAAGCTTACCTGCCATAACTGCGGAAAGCGCTATACCCTCACCGAAACCGGTTTTTTGCAGGCGGATGACGGAGATACGGCTTTTTCCCATATTCCTAACTGGTATGACTGGGAGCGGGAGCAGGTGAAAAAGGAGATTGAAAGCGGTACATACCGTATGGAGGTGCCGGTAAATATCGGTATGCTCATCGATTACCGGGCGCTATATATGGTAGGGGAGGGTAAACTTACCCATACGGCAGAGGGCTTTATCCTTTCCGGCTGTGATGGCAAACTGCAGTATACCCAAGGACCGCTTGCCTGCCACAGTTTAAATGCAGACTATTACTGGTATGAAATCGGAGATGTTATCTGCATCGGCAATCAGCACGCCCTTTATTACTGCTTCCCCAAGGATGGGCAGGATGTAGTTGCTAAGGCACGGCTGGCAACAGAGGAGCTTTATAAACTGAAAAAATCTGCAAGAGTGCGGGAATAAGAAAAAACCACAGGTCAAAAGGCCTGTGGTTTTCCTGTTATCGGGGGTCTAATTTGCCCATAAGCAGGAGAATGTTGTGGCAGTGCTCCCGCTCCTGCTCGGCCATACGGGCAAAGACAGGCCCATATTCCCCATCGCCGCTGCGAGCTTCGTAGGCGGCAAGACACCGCATTTCCCGCCCGTAGCACCGCCGCAAAGTAACAGACAGCTCCTCCTGCGCCGGGGGTGGGGTATGTACGCTACACCGCTGGCCGGTGCACATCCGGTAAATTCCACGAAGGCAGGCAATATGGGCCTGCTCCTCCTCAAACATACGCCGCAGCATAGCGCCGTCCTTGCCTGTAAATCGGTGGGATAAATGCAAATAAACAGCTGCATCGGATTTTTCTTCCGCAATCATCTCCGGCAGCGCCCGAAAATCCGGTGCCGGCGTCTCTCCTTGCACCCGCTGCCATACCCGCTGGGCCTTCTCCCTGGTTTCCATAGCAACACTCCCTTCCTTGGTCATACCGATGTAGTATATGATGCTAAGGCTGTAAAAATCTGCCGAAAAAGCTGAACGAAAAGAAAAATTCCTCTTTTCTTTTTCGTTCATATGTGCTATAATAAACGAAAGGAGTTGGTTGTATGCCCAGAAAAAGCAATAAGGCAGAGGAGATTCTGGAGTTTGTGAATCGCTTTGTCAGTGAAAACGGTTTTGCACCCTCTGTCCGGGAAATCGGTGCGGCGGTTGGGCTGAACTCCACCGCTTCTGTAAGCTACCACCTGCAGCAGCTGCAGGAAAAGGGCCTTTTGCAGTCCTCCGGCAGTAAGGGCCGGAAGCGGGCAATTGCCGCCACCCAGCGCCCGGGGCAGATTCCTGTGGTAGGTGTGGTTACTGCCGGTATGCCCATATTGGCAATGGAAAACCGGGAGGGTACGATTCCTTGGGATGGCGACCCTGCCTGCTTTGCCCTCCGTGTTCGGGGCGACAGTATGATAAATGCGGGTATTCTCAGCGGCGATAAGGTGGTTGTCCGCCCTCAGCAGACGGCGGACGACGGGCAGATTGTGGTTGCCCGCATTGGTGATGAAGCAACGGTGAAGCGCCTTTCCCGGCGAAATGGGGAAGTTTGGCTCCAGCCGGAAGACGAAAACTATGCCCC
>JAZSKZ010000148.1:0-4022 GCA_045535135.1 Faecousia sp. | reverse complement strand
GGTTTGGACATGGTCCAAACCGGGGGCTTAAACTCTTTTATTTTTCGATTGTCTTTACAAAGGCCGCACGGTCCGCACAGCCGTAGAAGGCAGAGCCGGCAACCAGCACATCTGCGCCGTTTGCCTTGCAGACCTCTGCTGTCTGCAAATCCACACCGCCATCCACCTCCAGATGGCAGCCGGGATTCTCCGCTTCAATCATCTCTCTGAGTTTTGCCAGTTTCGGCATCATATGCGCCATAAACTTCTGCCCGCCAAAGCCGGGCTCCACCGTCATCACCAGCACAAGATCAACCTTCTTCAGGAAGGGGGCAACCGCCTCTGCAGGCGTGTTGGGCTTTACCACCACGCCGGGCTTTACGCCCAAGGAGCGAATCAGGTCGATGGTCTTATGAATATTTTCCTCAGTGTCTGCCTCTACATGGACAGTAAGATAATCCGCGCCTGCTTTGCAGAACTCCTCGGCGTACTTGATAGGTGTATCAATCATCAGGTGCACATCCAGCACGAGATCTGTAATCTTGCGCATTGCCTTTACCCAAGAATAGCCAAAGGACATATTGGGCACAAAATGACCGTCCATGATATCCACATGGAGCCACTTTGCCCCATTGGCCTTGGTTCTATCCATATCCTCGTGGAAATGCATATAGTCTGCCGACAGAATAGAAGGAGATAAAATAGCCATAGTTAATCCTCACAGTTCATCATAGTCTTGCCGGGGCCGCACAGGGATTCAAAATCGGATACAAAATCGTTCACCGCAGCCGTAACATTGGCATTTTTAATCAAATTCTCAATAACCTCCGGCGCAAGGGTCATCGCCCGCACACCGTACTCGCAAAGCTCCTGCACCTGCTGAGAGTTCTTAAAACCTGCAGCCAGCAGACGGGTATTTAAGTTGCCGCGGGTATAAATATCGTGAATCCGCTTGGTGGTGGCAGTACCGTCGTTACCTAAGTTGTCAATGCGGTTTACATAGGGCGCAGCATACTCCGCACCGGCCTTTGCCGCAAGATAAGCCTGCATAGGGGTGTAAATCGCCGTAGCGGTAATGTGATAGCCCTCAGAGGACAAAATCCGCATTGCCCGCAAGCCGTCGGGAATGGCAGGAATTTTTATGTAGGTGTTGTTGCCCATAATTCGCTCAATATGGCGGCCTTCCTTTACCATTTCCTCTGCGGTACGGGACACCACCTGCACGTGCAGCTCTGCCTTGTTTCCGATAAATTCCCGGATTTCAGCCAGTGCCTTATAGGGTGCTACTCCATTCTTTGCCAAAATGGAGGGATTGGTGGTTACACCGTCGATGGGATAGTAGTGGTAAAGCTCTTTAATGCGGTCAATATTGGCATCATCGATGAGAAATTTCATAGCTTCTCCTTTACAGCGCCTTGTTATTCAGTCTTTCGCCCACAGCTCCGCCGGGGTGAATCAGAGCAAACTGTTCTGCCTGATAGCCGGTTTCCTCAATGAGAGCGGCCTGCAGAGCGTGGAAAATCATACAAAGAGCGGTGGTGCTGGTCGTGCCCTGGGCATTCCACTTATCGGTCTCCCGGTTAACATGCTGCTTGAGTACCACATCTGCCGCCTGGGCAAGAGGGGATTCCATATTTTCCGTAACGGTAATAATCGATACGCCCTTAGCCTTGCAGATATCCACGATGGGCAGCAGCTCCTTGGTCTTGCCGCCACGGGAGGCAAAAATCATTACATCACCCTTCTGCAAAAAGCCGGTAGCGCCGTGGACAGCCTCAGCCGGGGAAACGAACCGGGCAGGCCGCTCAATGCAGCACATCAGGTGCGCCATATGCTGGCAAATAATGCCGGAGTGGCCGCAGCCGGAGGTGCCGATACGGGGTGCGTTTGCCAAAAGCTCCACAGCCTTGGAAAACTGCTCGGCATCAAAATAATCCTTCATCTCCCGGATGCAGGTTTCTTCAATTTCATAGGCCTCTTTTGCGGCCCGGATTGCATCTTCTTTAATCATAATAATCCCCCTGTTTCCGGCACTTTTTCCCTGTGCCGTATTTTGTTCACGTAGAGTATACAATTTTTCCCTGTTTTTTGCAAGAGGTTCGCCAATTTATTTCTCTAATAGATAAAACTCTTATTGACGAAGTATGAAAAATTCGTTATAATAGTGAGAGAAATATAAGCTGAAAGGAGTTTTTTCGATGACGACTATCAAAGCCCCGTTCTTCGAAATCGGCCCTAAGTCTTATTTGTACGGTGATGACATTCTGGCACTTGCCAAAGCAGCAGACGCTGCCTCCGAAAAGTACAATGTAGACGTGATTTTCACCTGCCCCGTGGTAGACATTCGCCGAGTCAAGGAGAACACCAAGCGCATTCACGTTTTTGCTCCCCATATGGACCCCATTCCCGTAGGCCGCGGTCTGGCAGACATTCTGCCTGAATCTCTGGTGGCTGCCGGTGCGGAGGGCGTTATGCTCAACCATGTGGAAAAGCCCCTGTCCTTTGAAGTGCTGGCCGCTACCATTAAGCGCGCGGAAGAAGTTGGTCTTACTACCATCGTCTGTGCCGACTCTATGGCCGATGCCACCAAGATTGCTTCCCTCCATCCCGACATTATTGTTGCCGAGCCCTCTGAGCTCATCGGCACCGGCGTAAGCGTAGGTCCCGAGTATGTGGAAGCCGCTACCCAGTCCGTTAAGAAGGTCTCTGCCGATATTCTGGTGCTGACTGCCGCAGGCATTGCCGGTGGCGAGGATGTATACAACACCATTATCGCCGGCGCAGATGCAACCGGTTCTTCTTCCGGTGTCGCCAAAGCTGCTGACCGTGCCGCTATGGTAGACGAAATGATCGCCGCCTGCCGCAAGGCTTGGGACGAGCGCCACAAGTAATTCCTTAAATTTTACATATTATCAGGAGGAACATACCATGGATTTCAAAGTATTCCAGAAAGAAATTGAACTGCAGTCCCGGGGCTGGATCCCCACCTTCCACGACATCTCCACCGATGTTATGAACATCGTGGCAGAGTCCGGCGTGCAGAACGGTACCGTTTGCATTGCTTCCCACCACACCACCTGCTCCGTTATGATTCAGGAGTGCTCCCACGACTTCGACACCTTCGATCTTGAGTACCTGCAGCACGACCTGCTGGACATCATGCGCAAGATGATCCCCGACTACACCAACGGGGGCGACTACCGTCATCCCGGCCCTGTTCACGCACAGTTCGGCCGCTATGTAAACGAGCCCGGCAACTTCACCTCCATGAATACCGACGGCCACCTGCGTTCCGTATTCTTCGGCCGCAGCGACACCATGACCATCAAGGACGGCAAGCTGCATGGCGGCGAATTCGCTCACATCTACTTCATCGACTGGGACCATGTCCGTGCCCGCCGCCGTCAGGCCAACATCACCGTTATGGGTACCACCGAGGCTGTGAACGACCGTAAGTACAACGACGGCAAGGTCATCAACACCCTGCGTAAGTTCCCCGCCGAAGAAAAGGCATATATGGAACAGTACGACGAGTGGAAGAAGAGATAATTTCTCCTGCTTAAATTCAATAATGGCAGACACTTCGGTGTCTGCCATTATTTTTTATTTCAAAAATATTTTGAAAGATTACTCGCTTGCGATGACCTGCGCGCCCTTAAACTCCACATGAAGCTTGAGAATTTCCCAATTTGCTTCGGTAATGGCGGGCAGCTTTTTCGCGAGCTTTTCCTGCACGCCCTTATCCCGGGTAATACACAGGAGAGTCGGGCCTGCGCCGCTTAAGCAGAAGGCCGCGCCGGTGGTGCGTACCAGCGCCTCGATTTTCTCGTAGTCCGCAATCAGGCTCTTGCGGTAGGGCTGGTGGAGTCTGTCCTGCATAGCATTGCGCAGAAGCTTTTCGTCGCCCAGCTCCAGGGCTTTCAGCACCATTGCACCGTGAGAAATGTTGTACACCGCATCAGCTCTGGGCAGCTGGGTGGGCAGAATAGAACGGGCGTGGGTGGTGGGCAGGTCAAAGTCCGGCACCAGCGCCAAAAATTCCC
>JAZSKZ010000041.1:0-2500 GCA_045535135.1 Faecousia sp. | reverse complement strand
TACGGATGCTTCGGCATCCGCTTTTTTGTTGTTTATTTTGGAGGTGCTTACCATCGGCAAGTTAGAACATCAGCTGAATGAGGAAATCCGGGATAAAGAGATCCGTGTCATCGGTTCCGACGGTGCCCAGCTGGGCATTATGTCCGCTGCCCAGGCCAACGCGCTGGCAGAGGAACAGGGAATGGACCTGGTAAAGATCTCTCCCAATGCTGTCCCCCCTGTCTGCAAGATCATGGACTACTCCAAGTTCTGCTTCGATCAGAAGAAGCGTGAAAAGGAGGCCAAGAAGAACCAGCGTGTGGTGGAAGTCAAGGAAATCCGCATGAGCCCCAGCATCGACACCAACGACTTCAATACCAAGGTAAAGAGCGCTCTGAAATTCCTTGCCGACGGAAATCGGGTCAAGGTAAGCGTGCGCTTCCGTGGCCGTGAAATGGCTCACACCAATTTGGGAGAGAAGCTGCTGATGGACTTTGCCGCTGCCTGCAGCGAAACTGCCAATATGGAAAAGAACCCCAAGCTTGAGGGCCGCTTTATGGGAATGTTCCTGGCCCCGAAAAACAGTAAGTAAATTCACTTAAGATACGGAAGGAGAACCAATTATGCCCAAGCTGAAAACTCATAGCGGTGCAAAAAAGCGCTTCAACCTGACCAAGTCCGGCAAGGTTAAGAGAGCACACGCTTACAAGAGCCACATCCTCACCAAAAAGACCACCAAGCGGACCCGTCGTCTTCGCTCCACTGCTTACGCAGATGTAACCAATGTGGAAGCAATCAAGAAGATGATTCCCTACAAGTAAGTCGGATAGGAGGATATAAGAAATGGCAAGAGTAAAAGGCGCAATGATGACGCGCAAGAGAAGAAATGCTACCCTGAAGCTGGCTAAGGGCTACTGGGGCGCAAAGTCCAAGCACTTTAAGATGGCCAAGCAGGCCGTTATGAAATCCGGCAACTATGCTTATGTTGGCCGCAAGCTGAAGAAGCGTGATTACCGCAGACTGTGGATTTCCCGTCTGTCTGCTGCTGTTAAGCCCTACGGTCTGAACTACTCCACCTTTATGAACGGTGTGAAGAAGGCCGGCATCGAGATGAACCGCAAGAGCCTGTCTGAGATGGCTATTCAGGATGCAGGTGCATTCGCATCCCTCGTAGAGAAGGCAAAGGCCGCTCTGAACTAATTGAAAAAACCGCAGGTCGAAAGACCTGCGATTTTTTTATTGCACTGCCGGAAAAGTGTGCTATAATAAAAGAAAAAGCAAAGGAGAATGGTTATGGGACTTATTAAAGCAGGAATTGGCGCGCTGGGTGGCGTACTTGCCGACCAGTGGAAGGAGTATCTGTACTGCGATGCGCTGCCGGAAGATGTGCTGGTACAGAAGGGCAGCAAGCGTACATCCTCCCGTTCCTCCAATAAGAAGGGGAGCAGCAATGTGATTACCACCGGCTCTGTGATTGCCGTGGCAGACGGTCAGTGTATGATTATCGTGGAGCAGGGGAAAGTGGTGGATATCTGCGCCGAGCCCGGCGAATATGTGTACGATGCCGCAACCGAGCCCTCTCTCTTTGTGGGGAAATTAAGCAAATCCATTCCCGCCGTGTTCAAGAATATCGGCAAGCGCTTTACCTTCGGCGGCGAGACTCCGATGGATCAGCGGGTTTATTACATTAACACCAAGGAGCTGGTGGGCAACAAGTACGGCACACCCTCTCCTGTGCCTTTCCGGGTGGTGGACCGAAACATCGGCTTGGATATGGATATTGCCATCCGCTGCTTCGGCGAGTATAGCTACAGAATCACAAACCCCATTTTGTTCTACACCAATGTGTGCGGCAATGTGGACGATATTTATAGCCGGGAGAGCATTGACGGCCAGCTGAAAACCGAGCTTCTCACCGCTCTGCAGCCGGCCTTTGCCAAGATTTCTGCTATGGGCGTAAGATATTCTGCACTGCCTGGTCATACCCTGGAGCTGGCAGATGCCCTCAACGAGGTACTGTCTAAAAAGTGGGCGGAGCTGCGGGGCGTGGAAATCGTTTCCTTCGGCGTTTCCTCCGTGAAGGCCAGCGAGGAAGATGAGCAGATGATTAAGGAACTGCAGCGCAACGCCGTTTTCCGTGATCCCAATATGGCGGCAGCCCATTTGGTTGGCGCACAGGCAGAGGCAATGCAGGCGGCAGCAGCCAACGAGGGCTCAGGCGCGGCTATGGCCTTTATGGGTATGAATATGGCAGCGGCTTCCGGCGGTGCCAATGCCCAAGCCCTTTATAAAATGGGTCAGCAGGCAGGCTGGACCTGCAGCTGCGGCGCAGTGAATCAGGGCAAATTCTGCCCCGAGTGCGGCGCAAGACGCCCCGGCGGCGCACCCCTCTATCGGTGCGATAAGTGCGGTTGGCAGCCGGAGGACCCCCAAAATCCTCCCAAATTCTGCCCGGAATGCGGCGACCGCTTCGATGAGGAAGACAGAAAGTAAAAAGCAAAGCGCCCTTGGATTTCCAAGG
>JAZSKZ010000152.1:0-5975 GCA_045535135.1 Faecousia sp. | reverse complement strand
CTGCGCCCGCTGGACGGTGCTCACACCGCCGTCGGGGTAAAACACGCAAATGCCCACACCGGGCACATCCGCAAAGCCGGCAAGGGCAGCCTTGCCCGTGTCGCCGGAGGTAGCGGTGAGGATGAGAATCTCGTCCTCCATTCCTTTTTGCGCCCGCGCTTTGGTCAGTAGCTGGGGCAACATACATAGCGCCACATCCTTAAAGGCAGAGGTAGGTCCCCGAAACAGCTCCAGTACCGTAAAGTCCCCGGCAGGAACGGTGGGCGTCAGCTCCTCGGTCTGGAACTTTCCCCGGTACGCCTTTTCTACAAGTTGGGGCACATCCTCCACATCGGGAAGCATTGCGGAAATAATCCGCGCCGCCATTTCCATAGTGTTCTCCTGCAGGCAGGCATCAATATCTATATAAGGTATCGCCTCCGGGACGAACAGGCCGCCGTCCGGCGCAAGACCCTCCAGCACAGCCTGTGCGCTGTCAACCCGGTGCGTTATCCCACGGGTGGAATGGTAAATCATAAAAAACCTCCGTTTTATTTGCCAACTGCACAAAAATTTATTCCGTTTTTCAAAAAACCTTGTCTGTTGGCACTATTGCAATTTAATTGCATATATGATATACTGTTTTCGGCAAAAAAGCAAGTGTTTCCCCATCGGGGGTCATTTATTTTTATATACGTTACTTTTTGGAGGTTTCATATAATGCAAATTGGTCTTCTCGGCTTCGGTGTTGTGGGTAAAGGCTTTTATGATTTGACCCAAACTCGCTCCGATATTAAGGTTAAAAAAGTCGTCTGTCTGGAGGATATTACCCTTCCCGACGCAGAGGTTACCCGGGATTATAAATCCGTTTTGGAAGACGACAGCATTGATACCATTGTGGAAGCAATGGGTGGCCTGCATCCCGCTTTCGAGTTTGTTCGAGATGCTATTTTGGCAGGTAAAAATATTGTTACCTCCAATAAGGCTCTGGTTGCTACCTTCTACGATGAGCTTCTGCCCCTTGTAAAGGAAAAGGGCGTTCTTTTCCGCTGCACCGCTGCGGTTGGCGGCGGTATCGGCTGGCTCAGCGAATTGGAGCGCGCCCGCCGTGCCCAGACTCTCTGCCGGGTTGGCGGCATTATGAACGGCACTTGCAACTACATTCTGGATTCCATGACCCGTACAGGTATGGGCTACGATGATGCCCTGCGTCAGGCGCAGGCTCTGGGTTATGCGGAAGCAAAGCCCGCCACCGATGTGGAAGGTATTGATACTTGGCACAAGGTGATTCTGTCCTCCAATATTGCTTTCGGCGTAAGTCTGGAGATGGACAGTGTCCCCGCCGCTGGTATTTCCACCATTGAAGCCGAGGATATCGCCGCTTTTAAGGCTCACGGTCTTGTTTGCAAACTGGTGGGTATCGGCAAGGAAAAGGATGGCAAATACAGCGCCTGTGTCCAACCCACCTTGTATCCTGAGGGCGAGCCGGAATCTGCTGTGCCCGCAAACTATAACCTCATTACCCTGATGGGAAGCGCTTCCGGGCGGATGAGCTTCTTCGGTCAGGGAGCAGGTCGCTACCCCACTGCGTATAATGTGTTGCAGGACTGTGTGGATGTTCTCTCCGGTCGTGGTTTTTACAGTCCCTACGGCGGCAAAGTATCTGCCGTGAATGACGAAAAGGTTTCCTACTATGTCCGGGGCGCACAGGATACCTGGCTTAAGGAAATCACCCGAGAAACCTGGGGCAATGCCGTGATTACCGCCCCTGTGGAGATAAGCAAAATGCACGTCTGGCGCAAGGAGCACCCGCAAGTGTTCATCGCCGCGCTGAATCAGGAATGAAAAGAGGAACAAAAATGCTGAAAGTAACAAAATTCGGCGGCTCGTCTATGGCGGACGCCGGTCAGTACCGCAAGGTACGGGATATTCTGAATGCTGACCCCGAGCGCCGGGTGGTAATTGTATCTGCTGCCGGCAAGCGGGATAAATCCGACCACAAAATCACTGACCTTCTATATTTGTGCCACGCCCACGCTCAGTACGGTGTGGACTGCAGCCCGGTTTTTGAGCACATCACCTCCCGGTATCTGGAAATCCGGGATGAGTTGGGTCTGGATCTGGATTTGGAAACAGAATTTGCCGCAATCAAAAAGCGGCTGGACAGCAATACCATCTCTCAGGATGAGCTGGTAAGCCGGGGCGAGTATTTCTCCGCCAAGCTGATGGCAAAGTTTTTAGGCTTCAAATTTGTAGACGCTGTGGATTGGGTGAAGTTCAATATGGACGGCACCGTGAACCAGGAGCCCTCCTACCGTGCGCTGCGTGAACTGTTCGCCGGTCGTGGCATCGTAACCCCCGGCTTCTACGGTCAGCTTCCCGATGGCAATATCCGCACCTTCTCCCGGGGCGGCAGTGATATTACCGGCGCTCTCGCCGCAGCCGCGCTGGATGCTGATGTATACGAAAACTGGACTGATGTTTCCGGCATTCTGATGGCTGACCCCCGAATTGTAGAAAATCCCCAGCCTATTCCCGAAGTTACCTACGATGAACTTCGTGAGCTGAGCTATTCCGGCGCACAGGTGCTTCACGAAGGTACGATTTTCCCCGTCCGGGAAAAGAACATCCCCCTGAACATTCGTAACACTAACGCCCCGCAGGACCCCGGCACAATGATTCGGGAATCCTTCTCCACCGATGCCGACCCCAACCGCTTTATTACCGGCATCACCGGCAAAAAGGACTTCACCATTATCTCTATGTCCAAGCGAGGTATGGGCAACGAGGTGGGCGTTCTGCGGAAGATGCTCTCCGTTTTGGAGCGGCACAACATTTCCATTGACTACGCCCCCAACGGCATTGATAATGTATCTGTGGTAATGCCCACGGAGGCTGTTACCCCCAAGCTGTACACCATTTTGGGCGAAATTCAGCAGGAGGTTCACCCCGACTCTCTGGAGGTGCACGACAAGATTGCCGTAGTTGCCGCCGTCGGTCGCCGGATGGCCTTCCGTCCCGGTATTTCCGGTAAAGTGTTCGCCGCATTGGGCGACGCAGGCATTAACATCCGTATGATCAACCAGGGCCCTGACGAATTGAACATTATCTTCGGTGTGGATAACCGGGATTTTGCCGATGCCATTCGAGTTCTGTACAATAGCTTTGTAAAGCAAGGAGAAGCGCTATGAAAACATATACCGTAGCTGTCCTGGGTGCCACCGGCGCCGTAGGACAGGAAATGATTTCCATTCTGCAGGAGAGAAATTTCCCCGTAGGAAAGCTCATCCCTCTGGCCAGCGCAAGAAGCGCCGGCAAGACCATGAAATTCCGTGGTGAGGATGTGGTGATTCAGGAAGCCTGCGATACGGCTTTTGAGGGTGTGGATATTGTACTGGGTGCTGCCGAAAACGACATCGCCAAGAAGTTCGCCCCCGCCATTGTAAAGGCCGGCGCCGTATTTGTGGATAACTCCTCCGCTTTCCGGCTGGACCCCACCGTGCCCCTGATTGTTCCCGAGGTAAACCCTGAGGACATTGCTTGGCACAACGGCATTCTCTCCAACCCCAACTGCTCCACCATCATCACCATCACCGCAGTCAATGCGCTCAATAAGCTCTCCCCCATCCGCACCATGACAGCCTCCACCTATCAGGCCGTTTCCGGTGCCGGTGCAGGCGGTCCCATCGAGCTGATGGAGGAAGTGGAAGCCCTCGCAAAGGGCGAAAGCTACACCCCCAAGGTATTCCCCTACCAGATTGCCTACAACCTGATTCCCCAGATTGGCGGTGAACAGGTAGACGGCTACACCAGCGAGGAAATGAAAATGCAGAACGAGGGCAGAAAGATTATGCACCTGCCCGACCTGAAGGTTTCCTGCACCTGCATCCGTGTTCCCGTAGTACGTAGCCACTCCATTTCCGTCAGCCTGCATTTCGACCGCAAGGTTACGGTGGAGGAAGTGCGTGAGGTAATTGCCAGCGCTCCCGGCTGTAAGCTGGTGGACGATTTGGGCGCCAAGCAGTATCCCATGCCTCTGGACACCTCCGGACAGGACATCGTATATGTAGGCCGTATCCGTCCCGACCTGACCGACGAGAACGGCATTTGCCTGTGGTGCTGCGGCGACCAAGTACGCAAGGGTGCCGCCACAAACACCATTCAGATTGCAGAACTTTTAATTAAATAATCCACAGCCCCGGTGCAAGTCCTTGCACCGGGGACTTTTTGCGAGTTTTTTCCGTCGGAAAAAGAATTTTCAAAATAAACCACAAAATATTGTGGTTTGTTGTTGACATTTGGCACAATATATGCTATTGTTTACCTGCACCGTCGTAACAGGAAGGAGATACTTATGGATTTTGCCGGTATGCAAAGCTTAACATTGCTTGACTATCCGGGCAAAGTTGCCTGCATTCTCTTTGTTCGCGGCTGCAACCTGCGCTGCCCCTTTTGCCACAACGCATCGCTTGTGTGCGAAAACCCGGAAAACGCCTTTCCTGAGGATAAGGTTCTCGCCTATCTCAAAAAGCGGCAAAGGATTTTAGAGGGTGCGGTCATCTCCGGCGGAGAGCCCCTTCTCTACCCCGACCTGCTTCCCTTCCTCCGCAAGGTCCGGGAATTGGGCTACGCAATTAAAATTGACACCAACGGCACAAACCCGCAGCGACTAAAGGAAATTGTCCGGGAAGGTCTGGTGGACTATGTGGCTATGGACATTAAGAACAGTCCCGCCCTTTACGGAAAAACCACCGGTGCTGCAAGCCTTGACCTGTCTGCCATTGAGGAAACCAAGAACTTTCTCCTTGGCGGCCAAGTGGACTACGAATTTCGTACCACAGTGGTCAGAGGGCTGCACACGCCGGAGAGCATAGCGGAAGGTACCCGGTGGATTCGGGGCGCCAAGCGGTACTTCCTGCAAAGCTTCAAAGACAGCGGCAATTTACTCGCCCCGGAAAACTTAAGTGCATTCAGCGAAGAACAAATGAATGAACTGCTGGCAATCGCAAAGCGCGAGATTCCGGCAGCTGCCCTACGGGGAATTTAAAGGGAGGTAAAGAAATATGTATCAAGTAACCAAACGTGATGGCGCAGTTGTAGCCTTTGATATGGTGAAAATCGCCGGCGCTATCCAAAAGGCATTCGATGCCACACAGACCCCTTACACCGAGAGTGTTATCGACTTTTTGGCAATCAAAGTAACTTCCGACTTCATCCCGAAGATCAAAGACGGCCTGATCGCCGTGGAAGACATTCAGGACAGTGTGGAAGCCGTTCTTTCTCAGGGCGGTTATGAGGCTGTAGCCAAGGCTTACATCCTCTACCGTAAGCAGAGAGAAAAGCTGCGTAATATCGGCTCTACCCTGCTCAACTATAAGGACACCGTGGACCAGTACCTGAAGGCACTGGACTGGCGTGTAAAGGAGAACTCCACCGTTACCTACTCCGTAGGCGGTCTGATTCTCTCCAACTCCGGCGCTATCACCGCCAACTACTGGCTCTCTGAAATTTATGACGAGGAAATCAGCGCTGCCCACCGCAACTGTGATATCCACATCCACGACCTTTCTATGCTCACCGGCTACTGCGCCGGCTGGAGTCTGAAGCAGCTCATTCAGCAGGGTCTGGGCGGTATCCCCGGCAAGATTACCTCCTCCCCCGCAAGCCACCTTTCCACCCTCTGCAACCAGATGGTTAACTTCCTTGGCATTATGCAGAACGAGTGGGCAGGCGCACAGGCCTTCTCCTCCTTCGATACATATTTGGCTCCCTTTGTAAAGGTAGATAACCTGACCTATAAGGAAGTCAAGCAGTGCATCCAGTCCTTTATCTACGGCGTAAACACCCCCTCCCGTTGGGGCACGCAGGCACCCTTTACCAACATCACGCTGGACTGGACTGTTCCGGCTGACCTGAAGGATCTGCCTGCCATTGTCGGCGGCAAGGAAATGGATTTTACCTACGGCGATTGCAAAAAGGAAATGGATATGGTCAAC
>JAZSKZ010000050.1:0-2553 GCA_045535135.1 Faecousia sp. | reverse complement strand
ATTGCAAGCCGTGGCAATCTCCTGGAATAAAAATCCCCACCCGACCGGGTGGGGATTTTGCTGTCATTTATTATTTTTAATCCTTACCGGAATCTGGGACAAAATTACCGCCGCGAACATCAGCACGCAGCCCAAAGCCTTGTTGAAATCCATAGATTCCTGGAGGAAAATGGTGCCGCACAGCACCGCAAACACCGCCTCCAAACTCATAAACAAGGATGCAGTGGCAGGCTCTAAATCCCGCTGACCGAAGATCTGCATACAGTAAGCCGCGCCCATAGACAGAACACCCGCGTAGCCGATGTTCAGCCAGTTGCTGCCGATGAGAGGCAGGGAAATATCCTCCGTCAAAAGGGCTGTGATCACCGAAAGAGCGGTGCAAACGCCGGCCTGGATCACATTCAGCCGCAGAGGATCAACCTTTGGCGCAAAAATATCCACAAAGGTGATCTGCACCGCAAACATAAGGGCGCAGGCGATCAGCAGCAGATCACCCACGCTGACCTTGGGTACATCCTTAAAGCTCAGATAGTAAAGACCCACCACCGCCAAGGTCACACTGGCAGGAATCATAACGGAGGGCTTTTTCTTCAGAAGAATGCCGATAATGGGTACAATCACAATGTACATTGCCGTCAAAAATGCGGATTTTCCCGCGCCGGCATCGCCGATGCCCAGCTGCTGCAGATTGCAGGCCAAAAACAGCGGCACACCGCAAAGAAGACCGCCCAGCCAAAGCTTCTTATCCGCCCACCGGGAGAAAAAGGTTTTTCCATCCTCTTTTTTGCGGTCGAAAAGGAGAATAATGGGGATCAGCGCCAGCACACCCAAAAAGCACCGGGATGCCTGGAAGGTAAAAGCGCCTAAACCCGAGGCATCCGCCCGGTCCTGAAACACAAAGGTAGAGCCCCAAAAAATCGTGGCTAATGTCAATACGATGCTGCCACGGAGTTTCTTGTTCATAAATAATCACCGTCAGCTACTGTACCATATTATGACAGGATTTGCAAGATTTCATTTGATGTGCTATAATAGAAAAAACGGAAGATACCGACGGAGGAAAACCCTATGGCAGACATCTTTTTACCCACCTTGCATACCTTTGCGATGAATAATATTTTTACCGGCTCCTGGGAGAACTTTCGGTTCAAGATTGAGCCAACTGTGGTAAAGAGTGAGAAGAATAAGAAGGAAGTGGACTTTGAAAAAAGCTTCCTAAAAGCCAAATTCTGGCACGGTCCTTTCTGTTTTGAAAAAAGCGAAATGGAAGGGGAGCGGGACTTTCCTATGACGGAAGAAGGCCGCAGTGCCATGAAAGTCTGGCTTGAATCCAATATTTGACTAAAGACCCGGACAAAACCGGGTCTTTTCTTCTAAAATCTATTGACTTTTAGACCTTTTATGCTAAAATATCAACGATACGCAAAGGCTATGCGAAAGCCCAGCAGGGAAGAAGCACAAGAAGCGAGAGGGGATTGGTGAAAGCCCTCTGTTTTCCACCTGTAAGCCACTTTCAAGCCGCCCGGGAGGACCGGGACGGGAGCTCCCGTTACAGAGCGTCTAAGATATCCTTATTGGATAATTAGGGTGGTACCGCGGTTAACTTCGCCCCTATGTGTGGGCGGGGTTTCTTTTTTTATAGCCTCCCTTGCAAGGGGGGTGGCACGGCGTAAGCCGTGACGGAGGGATTGTAGAGTTTCCTAAAATCTCTCCGCAAGTCTTATCTGCTGTTTACTTTGAAAATTATATTGGAGGTAATTCCTATGGCAAATAAAGCATACGGCGTAAACGAGCTGCGCGAGATGTTCCTTTCCTTCTTTGAGAGCAAGGATCACCTGCGCCTGCCCAGTTTCTCTCTGATCCCTCAAAACGATGCATCTCTGCTGCTGATCAACTCCGGCATGGCTCCCATGAAGCCCTACTTTAAGGGCGAGGTGGAGCCGCCCCGCCGCAGAGTTTGCACCTGCCAAAAGTGCATCCGTACCGGTGACATCGAAAACATCGGTAAGACTGCCCGTCACGGCACCTACTTTGAAATGTTGGGTAACTTCTCCTTCGGCGACTACTTCAAGGAAGAAGCCATCGCCTGGAGCTGGGAGTTTTTGACTAAGGTGGTGGGCCTGGAAGCAGATCGGCTGTACCCCTCTATCTACGAAAACGACGAGGAGGCTTTCGAGATCTGGAATAAGCAGATCGGCATTCCCGCTGATCGTATTTTCCGTTTTGGTAAGTCCGATAACTTCTGGGAGCACGGCTCCGGCCCCTGCGGCCCCTGCAGTGAAATCTACTATGACCGCGGCGAAAAGTACGGCTGCGGCAGCCCCGATTGTAAGGTGGGCTGTGAGTGCGACCGCTACATGGAAGTCTGGAACAATGTGTTCTCCCAGTTCGATAACGACGGCCAGGGTAACTACACCGAGCTTGCCCAGAAGAACATCGACACCGGTATGGGCTTAGAGCGTCTGGCAGTTGTCTGCCAGGATGTAAACAGCCTCTTCGATGTTGACACCGTGATGAACATCACCAACCATGTCACCGCCATTACCGGCGCAT
>JAZSKZ010000025.1:0-5884 GCA_045535135.1 Faecousia sp. | reverse complement strand
TCGGGGTAGATGGTGTCCAGCTTCTGAGCAGCGGACAGGGTGTTCAGGGTGCAGATAGACAGAACCTGCGTCTGACCACGGGCGAACAGACCGGAAGTCGGAGGCCAAGCGGTCTTAGGAAGACAAGTGTTAACTACAACTCCTTGGCCCACAGAACGACATGGCTACGATCCGACTTTCGGGGTAGATGGTGTCCAGCTTCTGAGCAGCGGACAGGGTGTTCAGGGTGCAGATAGACAGAACCTGCGTCTGACCACGGGCGAACAGACCGGATCCGTGTACCCGGGGCAGCAGACCAACCTGCGCATCCAGAGGACGGATATCATCCATACCACGGCCGTCAACACGCTTGCCGGCCAGCAGCCACTTCTTAACGACCTTCTTCTGCATCTTGTACAGACAGACCTCGATATGGGTCTCAAAGTCTTCGTACTTCTCAGCAAACTTGTCCTGGAAGTCCAGACGGGCAGCGGTCAGACGCTCCTCGCGGACGTTCTTGTCGTCGGTGTCCAGAGCATACTCGATCTGACTCAGACCGTACTCCATCAGGTCGTCCAGCAGGTCGTGGTTAACAGCAGCCTTTTCAAAGGTGAACTTGGGCTTGCCGATTTCAGCAACGATGCCGTTGATGAACTTCACGATTTCCATATTGGTCTCGTGAGCAACGCGGATAGCTTCCAGCACAACGGCTTCGGGAGCTTCGTTGGCTTCAGTCTCGATCATAACGACCTTCTCGAAGGTGGAAGCAATGCAGACAAAGCAGTCAGCAGCCTCACGCTCGTCAGCGGAGGGGTTCACGATATAACGCTCGCCTACGTGAGCCACATTCGTGGTAGCAACAGGTCCGTTCCAAGGCACATCGGAAGAAGCGATAGCGATGGATGCGCCCAGAGAAGCAACAACCTCTACAGGGTTTTCCTGATCGTTGGCCAGAACGGTGCAGGTAACGACGGTGTCGTTACGCAGCTCCTCGTCGAACAGAGGACGCATGGGACGGTCAATGATACGGCTGTTCAGGATGCCTCTTTCAGAGGGCTTGCCTTCCCGACGGTTGAAAGAACCGGGGATGCGGCCTACGGAGTACATTCTCTCTTCAAACTCGATGGTCAGAGGGAAGTAGTCGATGCCGGCCTTGGGGATGGGGTTGCAGGTGACGGTGGTCAGCACCACGGTGTCGCCGTAGCGGCAGATGCACTCTGCGTTGGCAAGCCCACCAACCTTACCGGTCTCTACGGTAAAGGGACGGCCGCCGATTTCGGTTTCGAAAACCTTGTGATTGGGGAAAGTCTTGCGAGTAATCATTTGTGTACCTCCTAAAATATTTTGTGGTTCGGGAGGTTTAGCACTTGAATCAGGCGGCGAGAAAGCTCGTCATCTCATTCAACTGCTAAGCCGCTCCCGAAAAAACTTCGTGAAAAAAGGGCGGACTATGCCGCCCCTTTATCCTTCTTACTTACGGATACCCAGCTTGGCAATAATTGCACGGTAGCGGTTGATGTCCTTGTTTGCCAGATAGTCCAGCATCTTGCGGCGCTTACCAACCATCATCAGCAGGCCACGACGGGAGTGGTTGTCGTGCTTGTGCACACGCAGGTGATCGGTCAGCTCGTTGATACGGGCAGTCAGAATGGCGATCTGAACTTCGGGAGAACCGGTATCGCCTTCGTGGGTTGCGTTTTCCAGAATAACCTGGGTCTTCTTTTCCTTGAGAATCATTGTTTTTTCCACCTTTTTTAAAATTTACCGCGTTGCCAAGTCGGGGCTGGTGAAGTGCCTTTCGGCGGTATCCCACAACTGAGCGACGGGCATAGAAATATTGTCCGGCCACAGCCGGCTCGGTTATCATATCATAAGGCTTCCCAAATGTAAAGAAAAATTTTCAAGATTTTCCGCTATTTTTAACTTTTTCTTGGGATTTTACCGAAAATATATGCAAACTTCCTCTGCATTTCTTTGGATTTCCGCTTTCAGTTCGGCAAGAGATGCGAATTCTTTCTCCGGCCGGAGGAACTTGTAAAAGAACAGCCGCAAAGGTTTTCCGTACAAATCTCCCTCAAAATCCAGCAGCCACCGCTCTACGGAAAGATGGTTGCCAGACACCGTGGGACGGGTTCCCACATTGGTAACAGCTAAATATTCCTTACCGTCTGCAATCGCCTTGCAGGCATACACGCCCCGCTTCGGGCAGACAACCCCTTCCGGCAAGTTGAGGTTTGCGGTAGGCACACCAATAGTATGCCCCAGTCCCCTGCCGGAAACCACTTCCCCTGTGAGGGTTTGGGGATGCCCCAAAAAGGTATTAGCCCGCGCCATCTCCCCCGTTTCAATCAGCTCGCGGATATAGGTGGAGCTGACCCGGATACCCTCTATCTCCTGCTGGGGCACAATCTCATAGGGAAGATTCCTTTTTTCGCAAAAAGCTGCCAGCTTTTCGGCAGTGCCGCTGCCACCTGCGCCGAAGCGAAAATCGCTGCCGCACACAAAGCCCGCCCCGCCTGCATCTAAAAGCATTTCCAAAAACGCCGACCAGTGGGTGCGCATCAGCTTTTCGTCAAAGGGAAACTCCGCCACCGAATCCATTTTGTAGCCATATAACAGCAGCCGCCGATCCTCCACGGTATTGAGAAGCCGGGGCGTGTTCCCCGCCACCAAGCCATCCGGGTGGGTGGTAAAGGTTACCACGCCGGAGTCATAACCGTGCTTTTCCGCCAAATTCCGGCAGGCAAGCAGCAGCGCCTGATGGCCTAAATGCACGCCGTCAAAAAAGCCTAAGGCAAAAATTCTTTTTTTCTCCATTTTATCTCTCACACTTCAAAGAAGCTTTTTATGGTTGACATAACGCCGCTTTCCGCCTTGGCGAGCATTAAAAACTCACCGCTTTTGCTGTAAGCACGGTAAGTACCGTCCGCCAGTGAAAGGGAGAAGCTATTACCGTTGCGGCAGCGCTTTTCCTGATTGTCGGTGAGCTCCACGGAGGGGTATTGGGTGAACATACTCTCTACCGGGCGCAGGTAGCGCTCTGGTTTTTCATCATTTACCAGTTCCCCGAGGGGCACAGCATCCGTATCTGTATAAGTTCCTGCGCCAACCCGTCGCAAAGCTGCCATACAGCCGCCGCAGCCCAAGGCCTCACCGATGTCCTTACATAAGGTGCGGATATAAGTGCCCTTGGAGCAGTGAACAAGCAGTTTGGCAGTATCCCCGGAAAATTCCAAGCATTCCAGCCGGAAAATTGTAATCTTCCGGCTTTTCCGCTCCACTTCCTGCCCCCTTCTTGCCAGATCGTAAAGCTTTTGCCCATTTACCTTAATGGCAGAATACATAGGCGGCACTTGGGAAATCTCACCACGGAATGCACTGAGTGTCTTTTCCAGTTCTTCTGTCGTAACCGCCACTATCTTTTCTTCCAAAACTGTGCCGGTAATGTCCTCGGTATCGGTGGTGATACCAAGCCGCAGCTGGGCTACATAGGTCTTTTCTGCGTGTTCAAAAAACTCCACCGCCCGGGTGGCTCTGCCCACAAATACAGGCAGCACCCCGGTGGCCATCGGGTCTAATGTACCGCCGTGGCCGATGCGTTTCGTATGCAATACGCCCCGAAGCTTACTGACCACATCCTGGCTTGTCCAGCCCTCGGGCTTATCTACAATGACAATTCCGTTCATTCTCTCTCCCTTTTCTTACAGGGCAAGCATTGCTGCCTCCACAGCCTTCACCGCTTCCGTCAAAGGAAGCTCAATGGTTGCGCCGGCTGCGCCTTTATGTCCGCCGCCCCCAAATGTACCGCACAGTGCGGCAGCATCATAGCCGGGGATTGCCCGCACAGAAAGCTTGCAGCTTCCGTCGGGATTTTCCCGGATGGTGGATGCCAGCTCTACCCCTGCGATGGTCCGGGGATAGCCGGAGATATTATCCGTATCGTCTTGGGTCAGACCCATTTCACGTGTCCATTCATAGGGGATGGTGCAAAGCACCATTTTTCCATCCCGGTAGAACTTGGCGTTTTCCACCAGTCTGCCCTGCAGACGCAGGCGGTTCAGGGACTCTGTTTCAAACAGTTCCTGATTGATTTCGTAAATCCGGGCACCAGCCCGGGCGCAAGCTGCTGCCACCGCAAAGGCGTGGGCATCGGTGTTGCTATAACGGAAGCAACCCGTGTCTGTGGATACGGCAGTATAAATCGCCTCGGCGATTGCACAGTCCATAGAAATTTCCAGCTCTTGCAAAAGAGAGAAAATCATATTACCGCAGGCCGCTGCATCCGGCTCTACCCACTGGCATTCTGCAAATGCCGTTCCCGTTCCGTGGTGATCCACCCGGAAATCCACCTTGCCGGTATAGTTCTTGGGGAACATATTCTCCGACGCCACATCCACAGAAACCACCGTTTCCTCCCCGGAAGGGGCAGAAACTGTCAGTCCCTTATGAAGCGGCGCATACCGGGGCGTCACCTCAGGATTTTCCAGAATATTCGCCTTTTTCCCCATTTTTCGCAGGCCCAGACAGAGCGCCGCCGCAGAGCCGGCAGTGTCCCCATCGGGACGGCAATGGGTGATCAGCAGAAAATTATCCCGCGCTTGGAAAAAATCCCCTGCCTCACGAATTGTCAGCTTCTTCATCCTGTTTTACCTCTAAAGAGTTAATCAGCTCCAGCATTTTGGCGCCGTAGGTGATGGAATCGTCCTGCTCCCACTGCAGCTCCGGGGTATAGCGCAGCTGCAGAGCGCTGCCCAGCTCCCGGCGCAGATAGCCGGAGGCAGATTTCAGACCCTTCAGCGCATCCTTTGCCTTTTCCTCCTGCAGGAAGCTTACATATACCTTTGCCCAACGCAGGTCGGGGGTTGTTTCCACCCGTGTAATGGAAATCATCGTTTCCTGTACCCGGGGGTCTTTCAAATCCCGCAAAAGGTCAGCAAGGGCCTTTTGGATTTCTTCATTGATTCTTCCGATTCGATTGGATGCCATAATTCATCCTCCTTAAATATGCTACTGTGCCGCACCGCAGCTGCGGTGCGGCAGTCATAGTATTACCGTTTAATCTCCTGCATAACAAAGCATTCGAAAATATCGCCCTCTTTAATGTCGTTGAATTTCAGAATGCTCATGCCGCACTCGTAGCCGGCAGTAACTTCCTTGGCTGCGTCCTTAAAGCGCTGCAGAGAGCCTACCTCGCCCTGATGGATAACGATATTATCCCGCAGAACACGAACCTGAGCATCTCTTGTAACCTTGCCGTCCTTTACCATACAGCCGGCAATCGTACCTACAGAAGATACCTTATAGGTCATACGCACCTCGGCGTGGCCAATGATGGCTTCCTCATACTGAGGTGCCAGCATACCTTTCATAGCTGCCTCGATTTCATCGATGGCATCATAAATGACCCGGTAGAAGCGCATATCCACATTGGCACCCTGACCGCTGGCCTGTGCCGCCGCATCGGGACGGACATTAAAGCCCACGATAATTGCACCGGCAGTGGAAGCCAGCAGAATATCGCTTTCGTTGATGGCGCCAACGCCTGCGTGGATAACCTTAACACGCACCTCCTCGTTGGAGATTTTCTCCAGAGATGCCTTCACTGCCTCTGCAGAACCCTGCACGTCAGCCTTGACAATCAGGGACAGTTCCTTCATCTCGCCCTCCTGCATCTTGGCAAAGAGGTTGTCCAGAGTGACCTTCTGCATAGCGTTGGCGGCTGCGTCCTTGGCGGCCTGCTTCCGCTGCTCAACCAGCTCACGGGCCATGCGCTCGTCGATAACGGCGTTGAACTCGTCACCGGGGGCGGGAACTTCCGCAAGGCCGGTGATTTCCACGGGGATGGAAGGACCTGCGGCCTTGACGGTGCGGCCCTTGTCGTTGGTCATAACACGGACACGGCCCA
>JAZSKZ010000106.1:0-3204 GCA_045535135.1 Faecousia sp. | reverse complement strand
GCGGTAAAATACCCGGTCATCACACCGCAAAGACAAATAAGCGGCAAAAAGCAGGCGTAAAGCCGGACGGCATTTACGGTACTATGGTGCCCAATCCAGCTGTCTGCGATGATTGGCGCAAAGCAGTACATTAAGAAACTGACGGTGCTGCTGCACAGAATACTGAAAAGCACACTGCCACGAAGCATCCAGTGGACATTTTGGGGCCTGCCTTTGCCCAGCTCCTCGGCAACTATGTACATAGTGGCGGTCCGGGCGCCGGCCATTGCGGCAGTTACGGACATAGCACCCACGGACAGGACAAGCTGCAATAGCCCCACCCCGGCGGCACCGATCTGGCCGGACACATAAACCTGAAAAGAGGTGGATACAAACCGCAGCAGCAGGTTTACGGCAGTAAGAAGCAGGGCACTGTAGAATATAGGCATCGCCTTACGCAAAAGAATCACCCCTTTGTCCCAGTGTATGGGACAAGGGGGTGTTTTAGAAGCGTTAGGGCAGGTATTGCAGGCGGCGGCGGGCTTCTGCGCCGGGAGGCTCGGGCTTTTCGGCAAACAGACCGTAAAGGTCGCCGCAACGATTTTCCAGCAGCTGATAAGGGTCATCCTGCGCTTCACCGGCATTTAAGAAGGTGCCGGACTTCCGGGCAAGCTTCAAAATCTCCCGACCCCGGTCATTTAAGGCAAGTACTCGTACATAGGGAACGGCTGCCCGGCACATATCCTCCGTAATGCCCAAAAAGGCGCAAAGGAGCATCCTGTCAATCCGGGTGCGGGTATAGCGCTTGGATTTGGTGGCATCGATGATTTCTTCTACCGTGGCTTTTTTTCGACAGGCGTGCATAAATTTTCGCCACAGCCCTTCAGAGCCACCGGGAAGGGCGGAAAAAGCTTCGTCAGGCAAGGTGCGAAGCGTATTTAAAACGGCTCTCTCGCCCCGGGAAAGGCTGTGAAGGGTGGCATCTTTCAGGTAGGGAACGGCCTCTGCAGGTACAAATTCTTCCCAAGACCCATCCGCTTCCATAAGCGTACGCACAGAGGTAGCAGAGGGGTTTTCCCTGTCTGCCTCTTGGGCGTGGTAGCTGCCTTTCCGCAAAATAGGGAAGGGGCGCATATTGCTTTCCTGTGCAAGGATGGCTTTGCAGTATTCCACGGCGAGGATATTGTTGGGTGCGGTCAGCATATCGGCTTGCAGACCCATAGCTTCCAGCGCCTTTTGCCGGGCGGCAGGAAAGCTGATGCCCTCGTCCAGAAAGGTGCGCAAATGCGCCTTGAATTCAGGGGAGAGCAGCGCTTGTGCCGTAGAATACAAAGCTTCTTCGTCGGCGCATTCCGCACCGAAGCACAGCCGGTGGCAGAAAGAGGAGAGAATTTCTACACCGCCGGCGGCAAAGCCTTCCGCGCTGGAAAGGGCGTAGGTTACGGGAAGCTCCAGCACCAAATCCGCACCGCAGGAAACCGCGGCGGCAGCCCGGAGAGATTTATCCACAATGGCAGGCGCGCCCCGCTGCACGAAATTGCCGCTCATCAAACAGACAATGCCGCTGTCCTCTCCCACTTCTTCCCGGATTTTCTGAAATTGATGACGGTGTCCCCGGTGCAGGGGGTTATATTCACAAATAATTCCGGTGATTTCCAAAAGAAACCCTCCTTTTTTGCGAAAATTTTCCATTAAGGACTTGAGAAATTGGGAATAATATTATACAATAGGCGTATGTGTGATTATATTACCACAGATTTTACGAAAAGAAAATCATTTATTTTTAGGAGGAAGTTTTCCATGAACATTCTGATTATCAACGCAGGCTCTTCCAGCCTCAAGTATCAGCTGATGGACCCCGAAACCGGCGTGGTTTCCGCCAAGGGTCTGTGCGAGCGTATCGGTATTGATGGCCGTCTGAACCACAATGCCAACGGCGAGAAGATCGTCCGCGACATTCCCATGCCCACCCACTCCGAGGCCATTGCCGCTACTCTGGAGATTCTGCAGGACGCTACTTACGGCGTAATTAAGACCGTTGCCGAAATCGATGCTGTTGGCCACCGTGTGCTCCACGGCGGTATGGAATTCTTCGATTCCTGCATTATTAACGACGAGGTCATCAAGGCTATCGAGAAGTGCATTCCTCTGGGCCCCCTGCACAACCCCGCAAACCTGATGGGTATCCGCGCCTGCCAGGCCGTTATGCCCACCACCCCTCAGGTTGCCGTATTTGACACCGCTTTCCATATGACTATGCCTCCCAAGGCTTACCGTTATGCTATCCCCACCGAGTACTACGAGAACGACTCCATCCGCCGCTACGGCTTCCACGGCACCTCCCACAAGTATGTGGCTCGCCGCACTGCTGAGCTGGTCGGCAAGAAGGAGTTCAAGATGGTCAACTGCCATCTGGGCAACGGCTCATCCATGTCCGCTGTGAAGGACGGCAAGTGCCAGGACACCACCATGGGTCTGACCCCTCTGGCCGGCGTTCCCATGGGCACCCGTTCCGGCGATATCGACGCAGCTGTTGTGCAGTTCATCTGCAATAAGTACGGCATGAGCGTTGACGAGTGCCTGAATATGCTCAACAAGAAGTCCGGCATGCTGGCTATGTCCGGTATTTCCTCCGACTTCCGTGATCTGGAAGAGGGCGCAAACAACGGCAATGCCGACTGCGCGCTGGCCCGTGAGAAGTTCTGCTACGAGGTCGCCAAGTATGTGGGCGCATACGCTGCTGCCATGAACGGCATCGACGTGCTGACCTTCACCGCCGGCGTGGGCGAGAATGACAAGAACGTCCGCGCTGCTGTTTGCGAGTACCTGGGCTACCTGGGTGTTAAGCTGGACCCCGAGCTGAACGCACAGCGCGGTGAGCACAAGATTTCTGCTCCCGACTCCAAGGTCGAGGTTTGGATCGTTCCCACCAACGAAGAGCTGATGATCGCACAGGATACCGCCGAGCTGGTCAACGCAGCGAAGTAATTGTCAATAGGATGCAAGGCGGAGTTGATCTCCGCCTTGTTTTTCAGGAGGAACAATGGAACGTGTTTCTGAGCGTTTTCTGCGCTATGTAAAGTTTGACACCATGTCAGACGAATTTTCGCCAGACTGTCCCTCTACAACCGGCCAGCTGACCCTTGGCAAAGCGTTGGTCGACGAGATGCTTGCGATGGGGATCACCGATGCCCACATGGACGAAAACGGCTATGTCTACGGCAC
>JAZSKZ010000065.1:0-2712 GCA_045535135.1 Faecousia sp. | reverse complement strand
AGCAGATCTGGAAGGCGCCTGGGAAGCCTGCCGCAGTATCTTTGGCGTTGTGAGCCTGTGCCGCTGCCGCCCCTGCGAAAGGGATTTGGCTGCGATTTTTAATGCCTTCGAAGAATATCTGGGACATGACCTGGAGTGCGCTGGATCTTTTAAGGTAGAGTCCAAGCGTTCCGATAAGCGCTTCCCCCTGACATCCATCGGTATTTCCCAGGTAATCGGCGGACGCCTGGCAGAGGCACATCCCAACTGCCGCGTGGATGTCCACAATCCGGAATATACGGTCTATGTTGAGGTTCGTGACCTGGCTGCCTATGTTCATGGCCCTGCTGAGCCCGGTGCAGGCGGTCTGCCCACAGGCGTGGGCGGCAGAGCTATGTGCCTGCTTTCCGGCGGCATTGATTCTCCCGTGGCGGCATATATGATTGCCAAGCGGGGTGTAGAGGTGGAGTGGGTTCACTTTTTCTCCTATCCCTATACCTCCCAGCTTGCCAAGGATAAGGTGCTGGAGCTTGCCCGGCTGGTAACCCGCTACTGCGGCAGAATGACCGTCAACATCGTTGGCTTTACCAAAATTCAGGAAGCAATCCGGGACAACTGCCCCGAGGAGTTTTTCACCCTCATTATGCGGCGGTTTATGATGGAAATTTCTCAGCGCATTGCAAAGCAGGACGGCTGCGGCGCACTGATCACCGGCGAAAATTTAGGTCAGGTTGCCAGCCAGACGATGCAGGCGATGGCCGTTACCGGTGCAGTTGTGGATATCCCCATCTTTATGCCCCTTGTGGGTATGGACAAGGAGGAGATCGTAACCATCGCCCGGAAAATCGGCACAATGGAAACCTCCGTTCTCCCTTATGAGGATTGCTGCACCGTATTTACCCCCAAGCATCCCAAAACCAAGCCCACCTTGGGTCAGCTTTTGGAGGCTGAAAAGAACCTTGACCGGGAGGCGCTGATTGCGGAAGCACTTCAAAATGTTGAGAAAGTGGCGGTGAAATACAATGACGAACCTTTCCTCTAAAGTTCTAAAGGCGCTGGAGGGAAAAACCCTTGCCACCGCAGAGAGCTGTACCGGCGGCGGTGTGGGTGCGGCGTTGACGGCAGTTCCCGGCAGCAGTGCCGTATTTAAGGGCGGTATTATCGCCTACACAGACGAAATGAAGTATAACCTCTTGGGTGTGAGAGGACCGCTCCTTTTGCGGGAGGGCGCCGTATCGGAAAAGGTGGCGGCGGCAATGGCAAAGGGCGCCCGGGAGAAGTTGCAAACAGATGTTGCTGTATCTGTTACCGGCCTTGCCGGCCCGGACGGCGATGACCGGGGAAACCCCGTGGGTCTTGTTTATATCGGCTACAGCGACAGCAGGGGAGAGGACACCATCTCGTTTCTCTATTCCGGCAACCGGGAGGAAATCCGGGCCCAGGCAGTAAAATCTGCGCTGGAATTTATCCTGATTCACAACTATTAACAGGGATTAACACTCTGCATTCATTTGCAGAGTGTTTTTCGTGCTTTTGCAGGATAATTAATATCGGTTTTAACTTGCATTTCTCTTAAAGATAGTGTATACTGTATCTGTAAAAGAATGGGATTAGGGTTCCCATACCAAAGTTCTGAGAAAGCAGGGTGCAAAGGATGAAAGCAATCGTAAATGCAACACTGGTTATGCCCGACCATTTGATTGAAGATGCTGCACTCATCGTTGATGACGGCTGCATTGTAGCTTTTGGCGAAATGCGTAATACGCCTATTCCCGAAGGCTGTGAGATTATTGACGCAGAAGGCCTGTATGTAGGCCCCGGTCTTGTGGATATTCACAACCACGCCGGCGGCGGCCACTGGTTCTACGATGAGCCGGAAGCTGCAGCGCAATTTAACCTTGCCCACGGTACTACCAGTATTTTGGCAACCCTCTATTTCAATATGAACGGCAAGCAGCTTGTGGAGCAGGCCGCCTGCGTTCAGGCCGCTATGAAAAAGCCCGAGGGCGCAAATATTGCCGGCTTCTATATGGAAACGCCTTATATGAATCCCAAATTCGGCGCAGACCGGGAGAATAACCCCTGGAAGGGTCCCATCTGCAAGGATGAGTACCAGCCGCTCATTGATCAGGTAGGTACAGATGCCAAGGTTTGGGTGCTGGCACCCGAGCGGGAAAACATCCTGCAGTTTGTATTGGATTGCAAGAAGAATAACCCCACCGTCAAGTTCGCAGTAGGCCACAGCGAGGCTTCTCCCCAGCAGATTGAGGCGCTGATGCCCTACGGTCTTTGCATTGGCACCCACCACACCAACGCCACCGGCGACCGTGTGTTCTATCCCGAGGTCCGTGGCGTTTGTGTAGACGAAACCGTCAATTATAACCGGGAAATCTATGCCGAAATGATTTGCGACAGCCGTGGCATCCACGTTGACCCTTATATGCAGCGGCTCATCCGGAAGATTAAGGGGGAGGACCGTCTGATTTTGATTTCCGACTCCTGCGTTTTTGAAGGGCCCATTCCCGACGGTTACGAGGGCGTAACCGACCTGTGCTTCGACTTTGAAGGCGAAATTGCCGGCTCCAAGCTGACGCTGGAGGTGGCCTGCCGGAATATGATGAAGCATACCGGCGCTTCCATTGTGGACGTGTTCCGCTACGGCTCCTACAATCCCTCCCGCGCTGTCGGCCTGCTGGACCGGGGCGAGATCCGCAAGGGTCTGCGGGCGGACCT
>JAZSKZ010000077.1:0-4022 GCA_045535135.1 Faecousia sp. | reverse complement strand
AGTAGTTCAGCCAGTTGCTGAAATGCAGATTGGCGTGTCCCCGCCAGCGGACCATGGGCTCTTGGGTATCGTCATCCTCGGGGAAATAGTTTTTCGGCACATCAATAGGAAGCCCCAGCGCCTTATCCCGCAGGTACTCCTTTTTCAGGGTATCCCCGTCGTACTCGGAGTGGCCGGTTACGAAAATCTGCCGCCCTTCCTTGCTCATCGCCGCATAGACGCCGGCTTCCTCCGAGGAAGCAAGAATCTTCAGGTCGGTTTTTTCAATATCCTCCCGCAGTACCGTAGTATGCCGGGAATGGGGCACCCAGAAGGTATCGTCAAAGCCACGGAGCAGTATGGAGCGCTTATAGTCCGCCTGATGGCGGAATACGCCGAAAAGCTTCTTGTCCATCTGCTTCTTCTCTATGCCGTAGTGGTAGTAAAGGCCGGCCTGCGCACCCCAGCAAATGTGGAAGGTGCTGTGGACATTCTGCTTGCTCCACTCCATTATTTCGCAAAGCTCCTGCCAGTAGTCCA
Organism: Faecousia sp.; assembly: GCA_045535135.1. Classification (GTDB taxonomy): domain Bacteria; phylum Bacillota; class Clostridia; order Oscillospirales; family Oscillospiraceae; genus Faecousia. The sequence continues at coordinate 3,503 of JAZSKZ010000077.1, read as the reverse complement.
CTTCCTCAAAGGGCATATTCTCCACCGGCGCGCCGGTAATGACCATACCGTCGAACTTTCGGTGCTTGAGCTCATCAAAGGTTTTGTAGAATGTAAGCAAATGGTCCTGCGAGGTGTTTTTGGAAACATAAGAGCTGGTCTTCATCAGCTCCAGACGCACCTGCAGAGGGGTATTGCCCAACAGCCGGGACAGCTGGGTTTCCGTAACAATCTTGGTGGGCATAAGATTGAGAAGCACAATCTCCAAGGGACGGATATCCTGAGTGCTTGCCCGCCCTTCTGCCATTACGAAAATATTCTCCTGCTGCAGCGCTTCCGCCGCCGGCAGGTCGTTGGGAATCTGAATCGGCATCTTATGCCCTCCTTTCGCAATATTTTTGTTATTTTACCCTAAATCCCACAGCTTGTCAATTCCTACAATTTGGGTTTCGGGATAATAATGGGCAAGAATTTCTGCATAAGTACTCCCGCCTGCCGCCATTGCGTCTGCACCGTATTGGCTCATCCCCACCCGATGGCCGCTTCCTCTGGTGGTTACCACCACCGTTTGGCCGATAACCGTAAGCATAAATGCGGTGGAGCGCAGGCCCAGAATTTTCCGGACCTCTGTGCCTGTGTAGCTTTTTCCGCCGATTTGAATGCGCGAAACGCCGCCGCCCTCTGTGTAGGTAACTGCGCCCATCCAGCTCTCCGGCAGGCCGGAGAGACCCCCAAACGCCTCGGAAAAAGTATCCGTATCCATCGTAACGGTTTTAATAAAGTTCTCCGCCTTCTCCTCTCCGGGGCTGTCCACCGCCTGCAGATACGGCACTGCCTGTCCCCAAACCGCCAGCGCATCCTCCGTGCGGCCGCCGGAGCAGGAAAAATACGTCGCTTCTATTATCGTGCCGTCGTAGATAATCACCTGCCCCGCCGTGTCATTGACTGCCTTGCGAATTTTCTCCAGCGATGCTTTGCTGCCGCCGTAATCCTTCGGCGCAATATAGGCCTGACAACAGCCGGAATCCGTGCATACATTGGCATTTTTGTGGCGCAGCTCCCGCAGGGCATAGGTCCGTGCCGCCACCGCTTGGGCTTTCAGCGCCTCCCCCTCAAAGGATGCCGGCATTTCCGCCAGCACCACCCCCAGCACATATTCCTCCAAATTCATTGTTTCCACCCGGTTTTTTCCGGTCTGCACCGAAAGGGTGCAGCCCGCTTTCGGTATTTCTTCTCTTTCCCTCGGGGCTGTACGGGACAAAATCAGAACCAAAATCGCCGGCACCAGCACGCCCAATATAAGGGCAATTTGCAGCTGCTTATTCTTCATATCATCGCCTCCCCCACTATTGTAACGGGGTTTGTCCGTTCCTTGAGTCGAAAACCGCAGACTATCTGGAAAGATTTTACGGGAGTCTTGACATTAAAATCGGTATTTCGTATAATTTATCTATAAACTCTTCGAATGGGGTACACTATGAAGACCTTTATGCGAATTTTATTGCCGCTTGTGCTGGTTGTTGCTATCCTCGCCGGCACATTTTGGTATTTAACTGTATATGACCGGGAATTTACCCACGAAATGATCATCAAGGGTGCCCGTTATTTTGAAAAGAACGGGCAGCATTCCATCGCCGCCTGGCTGTATGACAAAGCTTATGTTCACAGCGACAATATCGATGATGTGGCGCTGGAACTTGCCGAGCATTACCGCACCATCGGCAACTATACAAAAGCAGAATTGACCTTAAACCGCGCCATTTCTGACGGTGGCGGCGTCAATGTCTATATCGCGCTGAGCCGGATATATGTAGAGCAGAACAAATTACTGGATGCTCTGCGGCTTGTGGAAAATCTCCCGGAGGGTGAGCTGCGTACTGCGCTGGAAAAAAAGCGCCCTGCCGCTCCTATGCCGGATAAGGCTGAAGGTCATTACGACAGCTATATTTCCGTCAACTTCACCGCGAACGGCAACAAGGTCTATATAACCAGCGGCGACTTCCCCTCCGTAGACAGGGATTACCACCAAACCCCCATCACCTTGAGTACCGGTGAAAACCGTTTTCTTACAATCGCTGTTGGGGAAAACGGTCTTGTCAGTCCCCTAACTCCCTACTGCTTTACAGTGATAGGCGTCGTTGAGCCTGTGGTTTTCACCGATGCGGCTATGGAGAAAGCCATTCGTCAGGCCGCCACCCTCCCCGAAACCGGTGTCGTGTACACCAACGAGCTTTGGAATCTGCGCAGTTTTACCCTTCCGGCAGATGCCACGAATTACGCAGACCTAAAATTCCTGCCCTTCCTTACGGAACTGCATATTGACGGTGCTGCCGCCTCCCTCGACCCCATCCGGTCGCTTACAGAGCTTACCGTGCTGTCCATAAAGAACAGCACCGTTTCCCCCCAGCTTTTGGAAACCATTACCGGGCTTTCCGGGCTTACCAAGCTGACTATGCGGAGCTGCTCACTCACTTCCCTTTCCGGTATGGAAAAGCTGACAGCCCTCAACTATTTGGATATTGGGCACAATGCTATAGGCAACCTTGCACCCCTTTCCGGCCTTACGGGACTTAAGACCCTGTATCTGGATGAAAATGCGGTGGACGGACAGGATTTGTCCGCCCTCAGCACGCTGACGGACCTCACCTATTTGGACATTTCCTACAACTCCGTCAACTCACTTGCCCACATTGCCGGTCTTTCCAAGCTCACCCATCTGTATGCCAGTACCAATTTGCTTACCGATGTTTATGTACTGGCCTCCCTGTCTAACCTCACGCATTTGGATATCTCCTGCAATAAGATTTCTGCGGTGAGTATGCTTTCCCAGTGCCAGAAGCTTAAGGAGCTGAACATCTCCACCAATGAGATTTCCGATATCCTCACATTCTCTGCCCTGGTAAATTTAGAGGTGCTGGATTTCTCCCACAATAAGGTTGTTACCCTGCCGACCTGGCCCCTTAATTGCGCACTTCATACCATTAACGGCTCCTACAATAACCTGTATAGCATTAAGTCCCTGGCAGGTCTTGAAAGTTTAAATATCGTGCTGATGGATTACAATAAAAAAGTCAGCGTAGTCAATGTGCTTTACGACTGCCCTCTTTTGATGGTGCTTAGTGTATACGGCACCAAGGTTCGGGATGTGAGCGCCCTCCTGACCGAAGGCAGTTCCATCACCGTCTACTACGATCCCACATAATAAAGAATCCCCGGTGGGTTTCCACCGGGGAACTTTTTATTTGCTGTCTTCCTCTTCCATTTCGCGCAGGAGCTTTTTATCCTGCTTGGAGGAGAGGTCTAATTTTTCATACATATCCGGGCGGCGCTCCCGGGTGCGGCGCAGGGACTGCTTCCGCCTCCACTGGGCCACCTTCGCGTGATTGCCCGAAAGGAGAATTGCCGGCACTTCCCGATCGTGCCATACTGCCGGGCGGGTGTACTGGGGGTATTCCAGCATACCGCTATAGTGGCTTTCGTCCTCAAAACATTCCGGGTCGGCAAGTACGCCGGGTACCATCCGG
>JAZSKZ010000034.1:0-8378 GCA_045535135.1 Faecousia sp. | reverse complement strand
CCACAGTTGAGAGCATCGGTCAAGGTCTTCCCATTCTGCTGCCCAACGGCAGCCGTGCCATTCAGCTGCTGCAGCGCTGGATTGAGGACGAGGAGCAGAAGCGGGGCTATATTCTCACCAAGACCCCCCTTATGGCAAAGTCCGACCTGTATAAGATTTCCGGCCACTGGGACCACTATCTGGACGGTATGTTCGTACTGGGCGACCCCACTGACGAGAGCAAGGAATGCTTTGCCCTGCGTCCTATGACCTGCCCCTTCCAGTATCAGGTTTATTTGAGCAAGGCCCGCTCCTATCGGGACCTCCCCCTGCGCTACGGTGAAACCTCCACGTTGTTCCGCAACGAGGATTCCGGCGAAATGCATGGCCTGATCCGTGTCCGTCAGTTCACCATTTCCGAAGGCCACCTTGTCCTGCGCCCCGACCAGCTGGAGGAGGAATTCCGCGGCTGTCTGGATCTGGCAAAATACTGTATGGAAACCTTGGGCCTTGCTGACGACTGCTCTTACCGCTTCTCCCAGTGGGATCCCGCCAAGGCAGGCGTTAAGTACGAGGGCACTGCCGAGCAGTGGGAAATGGCACAAAATACCATGAAGGAAATTCTGGACAATATCGGCATCCAGTACACCATCGGCATCGACGAGGCCGCCTTCTACGGTCCTAAGCTGGATATTCAGATTAAGAATGTATTCGGCAAGGAAGATACCCTCATTACCATTCAGATCGATATGCTGCTGGCCCAAAAGTTCGGTATGGAATACACCGACTCCGACGGGCAGAAGAAGACCCCCTATATCATTCACCGCACTTCTATGGGCTGCTACGAGCGCACGCTGGCTCTGCTGATTGAAAAGTACGCCGGCGCACTGCCTCTGTGGCTGATGGGTACGCAGGTTAAGGTTATGCCCATCACTGACCGGGCCCACGAATATGCCAAGGAGCTGACCCAGAAGCTGAAGGATTTGGGCATCCGTGCCGAGGCTGACTGCCGCAGCGAAAAGCTGGGCTACAAAATCCGGGAAGCGCAGATGCAGAAAACCCCCTATATGCTGGTCATCGGCGACCGGGATATGGAAAATGGCACCGTGTCTGTCCGTACCCGCAAGGGCGAGGATTTGGGTGCAATGAGCCCCGACGCTTTCATCGCAAAGTGCCTGACAGAAATTGCCTCCAAGAGCAAAGAGGTTTAATAGGAAAGGACACCCGAGAGGGTGTCCTTTTTTATTACAGATAATCCCGCAGGTCGATTGCCAGCTTTTCTTCCAGATTGATAAGCCGCTTTGTAATGTCCTTGGATTTTTCGTCCGCCGCCGCATACTGATTGAGATAGCGGTTTAAGGATTTTACGCCCATATTGCAGCCGTCTGTAATGAGATCTGCCACGGTAGCGTCCGATTCGTCCATTGTCAGCTTCATATTGGTCTTCATCCAAGACATACTTTTGGCAATGGGGTTGGGCTCTTTTCCGTCGTCCTGATACTTGTCTAACAGCATTTGCACCTGACTCCCCAAATCCTCGTGGGCAGCCTTACAATCGGAAAGCAGCCTTTTCATTTTTTCGGAGCGCACATTATCGAGCACATCCTTAATCGAAGCGATTCCCATTTTTACGCCTGCATCACATTCCCGCAGCAGTTTTACAGTATCCTGTTCTACCATATTATCCATCCTTTCCCAATCGGTATGGACAGTATGCCCCATATAATAAAAACCATACCCGGCATATTGCATCTACTTCTTCAAATCCCTTTCCTATACGAAGCACGAAAAAAGACACACCGAAAGGTGTGCCTTTTTTGTGGCGGAGTGAGAGGGATTTGAACCCTCGCGCGGCTTTAAGACCGCCTACTCCCTTAGCAGGGGAGCCCCTTCGGCCTCTTGGGTATCACTCCGAATAAAAGATATTTTCAGTTGCTCCGCTATTTTAGCACGGCAGGCAGTGTTTGTCAAGGAGAAAATCCCGGTTGCTCATTTGTCCCTTTTATGATATAGTTTTCCTATACGGGAGGTGGACATTTTGAGAGAAACAGCAATTCTATTTGACTTAGACGGCACCCTTACAGACTCCGGGGAGGGCATCTTAAACTGTGCAGAGCTGGCGCTGCGCCATTTTGGCCTTACCGTGCCGGACAGAACGGCTATGCGGGTTTTTGTAGGTCCGCCCCTGCAGGATACTTTTGTGAAATTCGGCGTTGCCCCCGAAGATGCAGAGGAGGCTGTTCGGGTCTTCCGCAGCCGTTATCTTACGGTGGGAAAATTTGAAAACCGGGTTTATGACGGCATCCCCGAAACGCTGGAAGCCCTCCGCAAGGCAGGCTTCCGCCTGTTTGTCGCCACCTCAAAGCCGGAAGCAACGGCTATTGAAATTTTGGAAAAATTTGGTCTTTCCCCCTATTTCGAAAAAATCTGCGGTGCTACCTTCGACGGCACCCGGGATGCAAAAGAGGCTGTCATCGCTTACTTAAAAAGTTTGGTTTCCGATCTTCAAAATGTAATTATGGTAGGCGACACCGCCTACGATGTGCTAGGCGCCGCCGCCCACAACATCCCCACTATAGGCGTAACCTGGGGCTACGGAAAAGCGGAGGATATGGAAAAAGCTGGCGCAGTTGCCATTGCTCACACCCCGGAAGCGCTCACTTCCTTGCTTCTGAACTTTCATACATAAAAAGGACACTCTCTTTCGGAGAGTGTCCCATTTTTTATTGGGGGAACACATTGGTAAACCACAGAAGTAAGGGAATAAGCAGTGAGAAAATGCTTATCAGCCAAGGATAGAGCACCTTCCGGGAAATGAACATCATCAGCAAACACGCCGCCGTAACAATCAGCGGTAGAAACACTGCCACATCCCGCTCAATCATCATAGCAAATTCGCCGGTAGTCTGCATATTGATACCCACAAATTCCGGCAGCTTTTCCATATTCTCCTTTGCCAGTATAAAGGCTGCCACTACCACAGGGATGGCCAAAAGCACACTGCGCAGCCTATAAATCCAACCGCCTATCAGGAGAAATTTCTGCCCTGTTTTCTGCAATGTGGTACCGGCATTGGTCGGCATCTTTTCCTCCGGCACTGCGATCCCTTCTGGATTGTTGGCAGATCTTTTCACGATTTTCATAGGTCATCATCCTTCGCATTTTTTGTATCATAGCACATTTCTTTTTCCTGTGCAAGTGGCAGAAAACCCCATTTTGTGCGTTAATAGTCCGCTTTATCGTACCGAACCTTCTGTATACTGTGGTCAGAAACAAAAGAAAGGGGATTTTTCTATGAAAACCACTACACAACTTCACCCGCTGGACCGTCCCGTATTTTCCTGTCCCAACGCAATCACCTGGCGGCAAGTGCTGGACAAGCTTCTGAATCTTGCCCTTATCACGGTAATCTGCGCCGGTATTTCTGCCAGCCTGGTCTTTCTTACGGTGCTGTTTTAAGCTTTGGGCGTATTGTCCTTATACAGCGCCACAAGGCCCTTAATAAGCAGATCCTTATCGTAAATCATCGGTCTGCGGCACAGAGGGACAATAAATTTGGCAATGCCGCCGGTGGCGATTACCGTTACCTTTTCTCCCAGCTCCTCTTCCATACGGTCCACAATGCCGTCCAGCATACAAGCCGTGCCCAGCATAATGCCGGAGCGCATAGCATCCACCGTGTTTCTGCCGATGGCACGCTTGGGCTTATCCAGCTGCAGACCGGGTAGCAGGGCTGTCCGTTCTGTCAGGGCATCCATAGAAATTTTCACGCCGGGAATAATGCAGCCGCCGATATGGGCGCCATTTTTATCCAGCACAGAAACGGTAGTGGCCGTTCCCATATCAATCACCACCAGCGGTGGCTTATGCTCCCGCAGGGCGGCCACATCCGCAACCACCAAATCTGCGCCGGTCTGACCCGGATTCTCCAAAAGAATATTGAGTCCCGTTTTGATCCCCGGGCCTACCACCAAGCTCACCTTTCCGGTGAGCTTTTTAATTGCTGTGCGGAAGGAATTGAGCACCTGCGGTACTACAGAAGCAATCACTGCGCCCTCTACCTCTTTGGCTTCCACGTCGTAAATATCCATCAGATTTTTCAAATCCAGCGCATACTCGTCGGAGGTCTTGGTGCGCTCAGTGCGCAGTCTGGCTTCAAAAACAATTTCGTCCTCACGGACACCGCCGATTACAATATTTGAGTTTCCGATATCTACTGTCAGTATCATATTTATACCTCCAAATCTTTTGCAGAAATGAGATAGCAGGCAACGATTTTTCCCTGCTCTGTTTCCAATATGCCGGCACTGCCCCCGAAAGAGCCACAGGCGCCGGGATTGAGCACCCACAGTCCGTCCTCCTGCCGGCAATCCGGGCAATGGGTATGGCCGTAGAGCGCTGCCGCCGCGCCGTTTCTTCTGGCATCTGCCAAAAGTGCGCCTGTGCTCATTTTCACATTATGCAGGTGGCCATGGGTCATAAAGAGCCGCACGCCGCCTACTTCATAGCATAAAATTTCTGCCTGCCCCGTATAATTGCGATACCTGTCGCAATTGCCCGGTACCTGATGGACGGGAATATGGGGATTCTCTGATGCCAAAACCTGCCCGTCCTCATAGAAATCGCCCAGATGCACGATAGCATCCGGCCTTACCTTCGCCACGCACCGGCGCATAAACATAAGCCCTGCGTGGGAGTCGGATAGCACCAAAATACGCATAGGTCACCAACCGTTCTGCTTCTGCATATAGTAGTAATGTCCTTTTATTATAACAGGCTTTTAGACTGGAGGCAAGAAAATGGAGAAAAAAACTGAAGATTTTTCCATCCGGGAGGCAAAACGGCTGCTTAAGTCCCCGGCGGGGCAGGAACTTTCCGCCCTTTTGCAACAGGCCGACGGGGAAACACTCCGGCAAGCTGCCGCCCAGGCCAATGCCGGAAACTACACCCAGGCCGCACAGACGCTAAAGGCGCTTATGGATATGCCCCAGGTGCAAGCGCTCCTGAAGCAGTTGGAGAAATAGCGATGGGTGAATTGGAAGATAAGCTCAGCGCCGTAATGGCCAATCCCCAGCTTATGCAGCAAATTATGTCTATGGCCCAAAACTTTGTGCCGCCCCAGCCACCGCCGGAAGCGCCCCCGCCCCCCGCTTCGCCGCCGGGTCTTGATTTTTCTGCTATGCAGAAGCTGGGTGCGTTGGCCGGGCAAAGCTGTGTGGATAAAAATCAGCAGCAGCTTCTGCACGCTCTTTCTCCCTATTTGTGCGGCGAGCGCATTGCCAAACTGGAAAAAGCAATGCGGGCAGCAAAGCTGGCACAGCTTGCTACAGGACTTTTAGGCGGCAAGCTGGGCGGAACAGGCAGGTGAAGCTATGTATAACCGTTATACCCCCCAATCCGACGGCTCATACAAAAAGGACCGTATGCAGGAAACGCAGCCCCACCGTCCGCCATCGCCGCCCCCGAGGGATCCCACTTATCCGCCGCCGGAGGCAGCACCCTGTACGCCACCGCCGGAACCGCCCCATTATGCGCCACCGCCGGAACCTTATCCCAAAAAAGAGGGTATTTGGGGATTCTTGCGGCAGTTGCTTCCCAAGGATTTCGACACAGGGGATCTACTCATCATTCTCTTATTGTTACTTATGGCAGGCGACCGGGAAGAGGACCGAAACAATGCCCTGCTAACTTTGGCACTGTACATTTTTATGTAAAAAGGGCGACCGACGGTCGCCCTTTTTTATTCTTATTTTGCCAAATCAATATGGCTCAGTAAGATCTTCTTGTATTCTACCGTAATGGGACTTTCCTCCATGGCGGTTTTCAGAAGCTTTTCGCCTTCCTTCAGCCGCAGCTCCGCATCCGAATAGTAGCGCCACTGGGCCTCTCCCTCAATAAAGAACATGATGTGATAGCCGAAATCGCTTTTTACAAGGCCGGTATCTCCGTACTTGCGTGTCTTATCAAAGCTCCACTCCTCAAAGGGCTCTACCATCTCATTGCGGAAGAACTGGGCGTACAGACCGCCGTTTGCTTTAGAGCCGCCGTCTGCCGTGTGCTCCTTTGCCAGTGTACCGAAAATCTCCTCGGTAGCTTCGCCGGCCAGGAAGCTGTCCAGCAAATCTTGGGCCTTTTTCCGGCAATCCTCCCAAGCCTCTTCTGTATAGGTCTCTTTGCCGTCTTCTCCCACCGTGGCCACGGGCTGGAGGAGAATATGGCGTACGCCTACCCACGCAAAATCGCTATCGTCTTTTGTGATTTCGTAGCTCTCAAAATATGTTTTGTTCTCCTCGTAGTAGGCAGCAATCTGCTCCTCTGTCAGCTTAATATTTTCGCAGAGGTAATTGTAGTAGCCCATCCCCTTGAAGGTTGCCTCCATATAGGCAATGTAAGCATCCAAGCTGGCGCCTGCACCCATTTCGGCCTTTACCATTTCCTCGCCGTCTTTATAGCCGTAGTTTCCGGCATCGGTGTTGATGGTATCCCGGAAATTATCCAAATACTTCTGCTCATCCTCCGGCAGCTTATAATCCGCCTTCTCTCCGGCAACCACCATCGAGATATACTGATGCCAAGCCTTAAGCGCATTCTCCAGAAAATACTCCTGCCAGGAGCTTCCCTTCTGCACAGAACATTCCTGCTTGGCAAAGTCCTTCGTAAGATCCAGATTGAGGGTAGAAAGGGCGCTGCTGTTTTCCTGCAGGAAGCTGTATATATACACCCAGTAATATGCCTGCAGTTCCCCATTGGTAAGCTTTCGGTCGCCGGCAGTTGCAACAACGGTCTCCCGAGCCGCCTCCAGCTTTGCATCTTTTCCTGTATAGCTTTTGAAGGCAGGTTTTTCCGGCAAATACTGCATAGCCGCAAAAACACCCAGTGCTACCACTGCTGCCGACAAAACGCCGATGCAAATAGATGCCCACAGCGGAGTTTTTACCTTTACTTTTTCCTTTTTCTCAGGCTCGCTGTTTTTTGTGCCGCAAATGGGGCAAAGGGTTGTCCCTTCTTCCATTTCTGCTCCGCAGAATTTACATTTCATAAATGCCTCTTTCCCTTGCCGGAGGGCAAGTCATCATCTTTTATAGTTTACCATTTCCCGGCGGTAATTGCAATACGTTTGCAAAATGTTTACAAATTGGGAAAAGCCTTCGTTTTTCCTTGCAAAAACGAAGAAAAACTGCTATTATATATAATTAGAGTAGTATTCGAAAAAGGAGCCTTCCTATGAACGGCAAAACCAGCATTATTTCCACTGCCCAGCTGACATACCAGCAGGGACTTTGTGAAAAAATAAAAGATTATTGGCAGGAAGCCGGTCTCTCCCCCTTAGCCTATGTGGAAACCTACGGCTGTCAGCAAAACGAGGCCGACTCAGAAAAGCTGCGGGGTATGCTCAGCGCCTGCGGCTACGCCATCACCGATACTGCCGAGGGAGCAGATGTGGTGGTGATGAACACCTGCGCCATCCGGGAACACGCAGAGCAGCGGGTATTCGGTAATTTGGGTGCGCTGACCCACTTTAAGCGCCGCCACCCCAGACAGAAGATTTTCCTCTGCGGCTGTATGGCAGGCGAAGCCGTGGTAATTGACCGGCTGAAAAAAAGCTATCCCCATGTGGACGGTGCTTTTTCCACTCACCATTTGTGGCGTTTCCCGGAGCTTCTGCACCGAGTGCTGACCACAGGAAAGCGCACTTTCTTTACAGAAGATGAGCCCGGCTCCATCGCCGAAGGTATTCCCCAGCTGCGGGACAGCCGCTTGAAGGTCTGGGTGTCCATTATGTACGGCTGTAACAATTTCTGCACCTACTGCATTGTCCCCTATGTGCGGGGGCGGGAGCGGAGCCGCCGCCCGGAGGATATTCTTGCCGAATGTCGGGAGCTGATTGCGGGTGGTGCCCGGGAAATCACCCTGCTGGGTCAAAATGTAAACTCCTACGGAAAAGATTTGGATATCGATATCGACTTTTCCGATTTGCTTTCCCAAATTGCCGCACTGCCGGAAGATTTTCTTGTGCGGTTTATGACCAGCCATCCCCGAGATGCGGGCAAAAAGCTATTTGATACCATGGCGGCAAATCCCAAAATCGCAAAGCAACTTCACCTGCCCTTCCAGTCTGGCTCTTCCCGGGTGCTGAAGGCGATGAACCGCCACTATGACCGGGAAAAGTACCTTTCTTTGGTGGACTATGCCAAGTCCGTAATGCCGGAGCTGGTGCTGACCTCCGATGTAATTGTAGGCTTCCCCGGCGAAACCGAGGAAGAGTTTGAGGAAACCATCACCTTAATTGAGAAGGTGCGCTACGATTCCCTTTTCACTTTTATCTTCTCCCCCCGCATCGGCACACCTGCCGCAAAAATGGAGGACTCCACTCCCAAGGAGGAGAAAAACCGCCGTTT
>JAZSKZ010000053.1:0-2556 GCA_045535135.1 Faecousia sp. | reverse complement strand
TGCGCTGCGGTGCCATCACCACCCCCGCCCACACGGATTTTTCTTTGCGGCTGCAGATGATTTATAACGATATGTGTGAGCTTCTCCGGGTAACACAGCCGGATGCGGTAGCCATTGAGGAGCTATTTTTCGGGCAGAATGTAACCACCGGCATCGGGGTTGCCCAAAGCCGGGGCGTGATTCTTTTAGCAATTCAGCAAGCAAATCTTCCCGTCTATTCCTACAAGCCTATGCAGGTAAAGCAGGCAGTAGTGGGCTACGGTAACGCCACCAAGCATCAGGTAATGGAAATGACCAAGCGAATTTTGCATCTGGATGCTCTGCCCAAGCCTGACGATGCGGCCGATGCCATTGCCATTGCCCTGTGCCATGCCAGAAGTCATACATCCCTTTTATCCCAAATAAAGGAGTAATCACATTATGCTTTATTATATTTCCGGGACAGTAGCGGTTTTAGAGCCGGGTCTTGCGGTTATTGACTGCGGCGGCGTGGGCTACGGCTGTCGTGTTACTGCCTATACTGCCGCCCAGCTGAAGCTGAATCAGCTGGCAAAGCTTTTTGTTACCGAATCCATCCGGGAGGATGCCTATGATTTATTCGGCTTTTCCGACCGGGAAGAGCAGAAATGCTATGAGCTGCTCATTTCCGTTACCGGCGTAGGCCCCAAGGCGGCAATGGCAATTCTCTCTGCCGGACCTCAGAACTTTACCCTTGCGGTGATGACCGGAGATGAAAAGCTTCTTACCGCCGCACAGGGCATTGGCAAAAAAATCGCCCAGCGAATTATTTTGGAGCTGAAGGATAAAATTGGCGGCAGTACAGAGCTTGCAGACACAAGCTTCATCCCCGCTGCCGCTCCTGCGGATACAGGAAACCTCTCCCTTGCCAACCGGGCACTTCAGGAGCTTGGCTACTCCCCGGCGGAGGTGGCGCAAGCGTTGAAGGGCGTAGACCCGGCCGCCTCCACAGAAGAAATGGTGCGTCACGCTCTGCGGACGATGATGCTGAAGTAAGGAGCATACAACTATGAGTTTGGAATTTTCTGAGGAGCTGTCCGCTCCCTTGGTTTCCCCCACCTTTGCCCCGTTGGATGCAGGAGAAATCGGCCTACGCCCCAAATTTTTGGCAGATTATACCGGTCAGGAAAAAGCCAAGGGCAATTTGTCCGTCTACATCGAAGCCGCCCGGCAGCGCAGCGAGCCTCTGGATCATACGCTGCTCTACGGCCCTCCCGGTTTGGGCAAAACCACCCTCGCCGGTGTTATTGCCAACGAAATGGGTGTAAACATCCGGGTTACCTCCGGCCCTGCCATTGAAAAACCCGGCGATTTGGCCGCTCTGCTTACCAACTTGAGCCCCGGCGACATTCTCTTTATTGACGAGATTCACCGACTTAACCGGGCAGTAGAGGAAATCCTCTACCCAGCTATGGAGGACTTTGCCATTGACATTATTGTGGGCAAAGGGCCTTCCGCCAACTCCATCCGCTTAGATCTGCCCAAGTTCACCCTTGTGGGTGCTACCACAAGAGCCGGGCAACTCTCCGCCCCTTTGCGGGACCGTTTCGGTGTGAGTCTGCGGCTGGAGCTGTACACCCCGGAGGAACTTTCCCGGATTGTTACCCGGAGCGCCACCATTTTGGGTATGGAAATTGACCCCCGGGGCGCTATGGAAATCGCTTCCCGCAGCCGTGGCACACCTCGAATTGCCAACCGTTTTCTGCGCCGGGTGCGGGACTTTGCCCAGGTTATGGGCGATGGCGTAATTACCAAGGAAGCAGCAGATTTGGCTCTGCGCCGGCTGGAGGTTGACGAGCTGGGTCTGGATGCCATTGACCGCCGGATGCTCACTGCCATTATTCAGAATTACGGTGGCGGTCCTGTGGGCCTGGAAACCTTGGCCGCTACCATCGGCGAGGAGGCCATTACACTGGAGGATGTGTACGAGCCCTATCTGATGCAGCTGGGCTTCCTCACCCGCACACCCAGGGGCCGCTGTGTTACCCAACCCGCCTATGCCCATCTCCATATCCCCTACTCCGGGCAAACAAAATTTGAAATTTAGTAACAATTGTATGGAAAATTTTGGTAATTTTTCAAAAAGTCGTTGACATTTGTGAACAATTTATGTATAATGCAAATTGTGGTGTATTATCACCAAAATACTGACCCGGGAGAACCGGTCCTTTAGGCAGGCAATACTGGGCAATAAAAACCGAAGAGAGGTATATCCAATGTACGAAGACAAGACTTTAACTTGCAAAGAATGCGGCAACGAGTTCGTTTTCACCGCCGGTGAGCAGGAATTCTACGCAGAGCGTGGCTTCCAGAACGAGCCCCAGCGCTGCAAAGCCTGCCGTGATGCTCGTAAGAACTACGCTCGCGGTCCCCGTGAGTTCTTCACCGCTACCTGCGCTAGCTGCGGCGGCGAAGCCAAGGTTCCCTTCGAGCCCAAGTCCGACCGTCCCGTATACTGCAGCGAGTGCTTCGCTAAGATGCGTGCCGAGGGCTAAAAAGAGTTAATAAAAAAGACCATCCCGCAGGATGGTCTTTTTT
>JAZSKZ010000039.1:0-7801 GCA_045535135.1 Faecousia sp. | reverse complement strand
TCTTCGCTCATAAGATAGAGCCGACAGGGAATCACATCGCAGTAGTGCTGCTGACGGGCCTTCTGCCACTCTTTTACTTCGCCCATAGTCTTAACAGACTGGTAGCGGGCGTGGATTTTCTGCAGAGGCTGGTAGTTCCAGTGGACGGTAACCTCCTTGGCCTTTGCCTTATAAGCCTCCTCCACCACCATTTTTACAAATTCCGGCTGGTCAAGGTCGGCATAGATATTGACCTCCTGGCCTTTTTGCACATTGATGCCGCAGCGGACAATCAGGCGGGCATATTCTCTGAGTACTGTTTTTTTCACAGAAATCTCCTCCGTTTCTTTAGATAAATGCTATTTTAGCCCATAAAATTCCCCCTGTCAATATGTTGCAATTTTCTGTATGTTCGCTATAATAAAAGCACAAGTAACAAAAGGAGCAACCTTATGCTGAAAAAAGCCGAATTTCACGAAAAAGTGCAAGGCGGTCTGCGCTACTTAGACGGCGCCACCGGCTCCAATTTAATGAAGGCCGGTATGCCCCGGGGCGTGCCCACAGAGCTTTGGGTACTGGAACACCCGGAGGTGCTCCAAAATCTGCAGCGGGCATACAGAGAAGCCGGCAGCCAAATTCTCTATGCCCCCACCTTTCAGGCCCAGCCTTTGCCCCTTTCCCGGCAGGGTTTAGAAGACAAAACCGAGGAGATTAACGCCCGGCTTGTTTCCCTGACCCGGCAGGCTGCCCCCGATGCGCTGGTAGCCGGCAACCTCACCACCCTCGCCGCCTTTACAGACAGCTGGGACAGTGAGAAATTCGACCTTTTGGTAGAGAACTACCGCCGGCAGATTCGGGGACTTATTGACGGTGGCGCAGACCTTTTGGCGGCAGAAACCTTAATGTACCCGCAGGAAGCGGAAGCCATTCTCACCGCCGCAGAATTAGAGGGCGCAGGCGCAACCATGTACAGCTTTATTATGCAGCCTGATGCTTCCCTGTTTTCCGGGATGGATGCCGGTCCTGTCCTTCGCAGCTTGGAGGAAGCCGGTGCGGCGGCAGTAGGCTTTAACTGCGTGGCGGCAGATGACCTAACGCCCGGACTTGTGAGCCGCCTTCGCCGTTATGTAAAAGGCCCGCTCCTATGTAAACCCAACGCCGGAAACCCCGTCATCGCCGATGACGGAATTGCCGTCTATTCTATGACCCCGGCAGAATTTGCCACCATTATGCGGGACTGTGCACGTATGGGCGCTACCCTTTTGGGCGGCTGCTGCGGCACCTCCCCTGCCTTCATCGAAGCCCTTATTCAGCAGCAGGTATGAGCCTGCTGCTGTTTTTTCTTGCAAAACTGCCATAGTTTTGTTATAATATCCCTGTTATGGATAAAAGAGCACATTTTTATGTCAGCCGCAGAAATGCGCTGACCTGGCTGATGGCCGCCTGCATGGTCTGCTCGGCAGTGGCCCGCATTGTGCTTATCGGTATGAAAGGAACCGATGAGACACTTGAAATGTGGCGTCAAATCGTCCTGCCAATCGCAGCAGTCCTGCTCTACGCCGCCATCTGCATTTTTAACGGAAAAGAGCGGTTTTATAAGACCTCCATTCCCGTCTGGCTTTTGCTTTGCTACTACGGCTTTAATTTTGCCAGCCACGGCCTTGGCACACTGGTAACCACCTTATACGCAATCGTCCTTTTCTTTGTAGGCTTTTTGTATGCCCAAATCACCTGCGGACGGGAGCGGTTTACGCTAGCGCTGGTTCTTCTTCATGCTTTTCCCTTAGCTGTGGAGAGCTATTTGGAGCGCAAGGCACTGGTTGTAGGCGATATCCGCACCCTTATCCCCGACGCTCTGGCGACTCTGGGACTTATTCTCATCGTCTTTGCCATCCGGGTCCACCCGGCAGATGAGTACCATCCCACTTGGGGAGACCGCATCGACGGCCGCCGGATTCGCACCGAGCCGCCTATGAATCAGGTTTCGCCCTACATAATGGTTACCCGCAACACCTCCTCCAACCTTTTTACCGATGCCATTGAAATCACCCATATCGAGCGCTACATTCGGAAAAAGCGGAAAGAGGGTCTGACCAATTTCGGTCTTATGCACGTGCTTTTGGTGGCCTACTGCCGCAGCCTTTGCAAATACCCCAAGCTGAACCGCTTCATTGCTGGCCAAAAGATTTACAGCCGTGGCAACGATGTTCAGTTTTGTATGACCATCAAAAAAGAGATGAGCTCCGATGCCCCGGAAACGGTGATTAAGGTGCACCTCTCCCCTGCCGATACCGCCGAGGATGTGTATAATAAGATAAACGCAGAAATCGAAAAGGTAAAAAACTCCCCGCTGGACTCGGGCTTTGACAATACTGCCCAGCTGCTGACCTTCATCCCCGGCGTATTTTTGAAATTCACCGTGTGGCTGCTGCGGACGCTGGACTATTTCGGTCTGCTTCCCAAGTTCCTTTTGGAGATCAGCCCCTTCCACGGCTCTGTATTCTTCACCTCTATGGGCTCTTTGGGCATTCCGCCCATTTACCACCACCTGTACGATTTCGGCAACCTGCCGGTCTTCGGCTCATTCGGCTGTAAGCGCAGGGCACTGGAGGTGCAGGAGGACGGCAC
Organism: Faecousia sp.; assembly: GCA_045535135.1. Taxonomy (GTDB): domain Bacteria; phylum Bacillota; class Clostridia; order Oscillospirales; family Oscillospiraceae; genus Faecousia. The sequence continues at coordinate 5,194 of JAZSKZ010000039.1, read as the reverse complement.
CGTGGTGCAGCGCAAGTATATGGATGTAAAATTCGCCCTTGACGAGCGGATTTGCGACGGCTTCTACTACGCCACCTTCTTCAAAACCTACAAGCGGCTGCTGCGCACCCCGGATGTTTTTGACCAGCCGCCGGAAGAAATTTTACGGGACATTGACTGATGAAAAATGAGATTTTAAACCTTCTCCCCCCGGACTTTCCCTGGGGGGAGTCCCTGTATGTTTACGATACCCTGCCCTCCACCAACACACTGGCAAAGGAGCTGGCAAAGGCGGGCGCTCCGGCCGGTACAGCGGTCATCGCCGTATCCCAAAGCGGCGGACGGGGACGGATGGGAAGAACCTTTTCTTCTCCCCCCGGCGGACTGTACCTGACGGTCATTTTCCGCCCCAACTGCCCGGCGGAAAAGCTTATGCACCTGACCTGTGCGGCAGGCGTGGCGGCAGCAGAAGCTATAAAGACCGCCGCAGGCGTTACCCCCCAGCTTAAGTGGATTAACGACCTCATCTTAAACGGACGGAAAGTGGGCGGTATTCTCACCGAGCTGGGTCTTGACAGCCGGGGAAATGCAGACTTTGCCCTTGTGGGCATCGGCATTAACTGCGCCCAAAATATTCCCCCGGAGCTTGCGGAAATCGCCACCTCTCTGGAGGGAGAAACCGGCACTCCCGTTTCTCCTGCGGCGCTGGCTGCCGCCCTTTTGCAAAGGCTATATGCCCTCTCCGGCAAGCTTTTAACGAATAAAGCTGCGCTTATGGATACTTACCGCAGCCTCTGCCTTACCTGCAATCGGGATATTCTTGTCCTCCGGGGCGAAGAACGCTTTCCCGCCCACGCCATAGAGGTAACAAACGCGGGCGCACTTCTGGTTTCCTACCCCGACGGGCATAGGGAAGCACTACAGTCAGGTGAGGTCAGTATTCGCGGTCTTATGGGATATTCTTCATAGAATTTTAACGAAATTTCTATTGCTTTTTCCCAAATAATTGGGTATACTGGAATTAATCTTAATAGAGGAGGTATCTTTATGAAAACATTTTTTAAGGTTTTAGCCGCTCTGGCCGCCATTGCAGGCGCCGTCTACGTAGTTGCCACCTACGGCGACAAGATCGTAGCCTGGGCAAAGAAGCTTTTGGGCAAGTGCCCCTGCTGCTGCGAGGAAGACTGCGACGACTGCCCCTGTGAGGACGATTGCGACGATTGCCCCTGCGAGTGCACCTGCGGTTGCGATTGCGAGTGCGTAGTAGAAGAGGCTGAAGAGGAAGAAGAAGCTGCCGAGGAAGCTGCAGTAAATGCTGACGAGGCCGATTTCGAAGGTTAATATGTAAAAAGACAGTGCAGGTGCGAGTAGCACCTGCGCCTTTTTATTTCTTATTATTTGCAAATTTCTTTAATAACTTCCCCGGCGATGATCAGTCCCGCCACCGAGGGCACAAAGGCATTGGACCCGGGCAGAGCATTACGGCCCTCGGGCAGTTCGTTTAAAATAGGGTCATCCGGGGCAATCTCCGGGCAGGTCGGCTCCTCCAAAGAATAGAGCACCTTCAGGCTCTCAATTCCCCGGCGGCGGCATTCCTTGCGCATAATCCGAGCAAGGGGGCACACACTGGTTTCATAAATATCCCCGATACGAAAGGCCGTGGGGTCTAATTTATTGCCCGTGCCCATAGAGCTGATAATAGGCACGCCGGCTTTCTTTGCCGCCTGAATGAGCGCCAGCTTGCCGGTTACGGTATCAATGGCATCCACCACATAGGAATACTTCGAAAAATCAAATTCCGCCGCCGTATCCGGCCCGAAGAACATCTGCCGGGCAATCACCCGGATTCCCGGATTGATGGCCTGCACCCGATAAAAAGCGGCCTCGGTCTTATCCATCCCCACCGTATCTTCGGTGGCAAGAATCTGACGGTTAATGTTGGACAGGCTCACCTTATCATGGTCGATAAGCTCTATCGTACCTACGCCGCTGCGGGCAAGGGCCTCCACCACATAGCCGCCTACGCCCCCCAAGCCAAATACGGCCACGTGGGCATTTTTCAGTTTTTCCATTCCCTCACGGCCTAAAAGAAGCTGTGTCCGGCTGTAGCGTTCCATAGAAAACCTCCCAAGGTTTTTCCCCATTATAGCACAGTTTTTCCCGCTTGTAAAACAGGAAAAAAGTTTCCCCCTTGCAATCGGAGGAAAAATCGCTATAATTAATGTATAAAAGTGAATTTTTTGGAGATTTTCTATGGATAATCAAACACCCATTCCCCAATATATCACCTCCCGGAAGAATCCCCTCCTCCAGCAGGTGCGCCGTCTGCTTTCCTCCCGCCGGGAGCGGGAGCAGGCCGGGCTTTTCGTGGGCGACGGCATTAAACTGCTGCAGGAAGCGGTAGTTCACTGCAAAGAGCTGGATACCGTAATTCTTTCAGAAGGCATAGAAGTTTCCCTGCCCGCCCATATCCGCCTGATCCGGGTACCGGAGGATGTTATGGTCTCCCTCTCCCCGATGGAAGCCCCACAGGGTGCGCTGTTTCTGTGCCGCCTGCCGGAAAAACAGGCGTTTATCCCCACCCCCGGCATGCTGATTCTGGACGGCATTCAGGACCCGGGCAATTTGGGCACGATTCTTCGCACCGCCGATGCCTTCAATGTGCCTGTAGTGCTCCTCCCCGGCTGTGCCGATCCCTACAGCCATAAGGTGGTCCGGGCGTCTATGGGTGCTGTGTTCCGCACCCCCATCTGTCAGGCAGAGTTTTCTGCCGTACAGGCCGCCTGCCGGCAGACAGGTATTCCCCTTGCGGTTACTGCCCTCAGTGAGAAGGCCCGGGATATTCGCACCGCAAAGGTAAGCAATATGGCAGTTGTCATCGGCAGCGAAGGTCAGGGCGTCAGCCAGGAAGTGCTGGATGCCTGCGACGAAGCGCTGATTATTCCTATGAATCCCCACTGCGAGTCCTTAAACGCCGCCGTGGCCGCCACTGTAGTAATGTGGCAGATGCAAAACGAGAGAGAGAAGGCATAAATTATGATACTCTACTGGATTTGGCTGGCGCAGCTTCCGGGTATAACCCTTTCCCAGAAGCATATTCTGCTTCAGTATTTCACCGGCCCTGATGATATGTATCACGCATCTCAGGAGCGCTGTGCTGCCATTCCAGGTATCTCTGATACTACCCTTGCCGCGCTGGAAAATAAAGACCTGACAGCCGCCCGGAAAATTCTCCGGGACTGCCAGCTTGAAAATATCCAAACCATCGCCTTTGCCGATTCCACCTATCCCGGTCGACTGAAAAGCATCCGGGAAGCACCTCTTGTACTCTATGTAAAAGGCATCTTACCCAGTATGGAGGAAACACCCTCTATCGGTGTTGTAGGTACCCGGAAGGCTACCCCTTACGGATTAAATGCCGCCCGGCAATTTGCCGCAGAAATTGCTGCCTGCGGCGGCATCGTGGTCTCCGGCGGCGCTTTTGGAAATGATACCCAAGCTCTGGCGGGTGCTATGGACGCCGGCGGCACAGTCATCGGCGTGCTGGCCTGCGGTCTGGATAACCCCTCTCCCCAGGGGAATGCGCCGCTGTTTTCCCGCATTGAAAAGCGCGGCTGTCTGATTTCTGAATATCCGCCCAAAACGCCTGCCCATCGCTGGCATTTTCCGGAACGCAACCGCATTATCAGCGGGCTTTGCAACGGCGTATTGGTAGTGGAAGCACCGAAGCGCAGCGGTGCGCTGATTACCGCCCAGCACGCCTTCCGGCAGGGACGGGAGGTATTTGCCGTCCCCGCCAATATCGATATGGTTAGCTGCGCCGGCAGTAACGCCCTTTTGCAGGACCGGGGTCTGGCAGCCTCCACCGGCTGGGATATTATGAAGGTTTATGCACCCCGCTTTCCGGACAAGGTAAAAAAGGCCGAACCTCATTTCTTGCCGGAATACAGAGAAAACTCCCAGGAAGTATTGGCAGAAACTGTAAAAACACCTGTTTCTACCCCCTCAGCCCGAGTAAAAAAAGAAAAATTACCCATTGACAAGGAAGAAAAACCCACTTATAGTGTCATAGAAAAACCTCTGCCGACACTTTCCCCCGACGAGCAGGCCCTTTTCTCCTGCATCCGCAGCACACCAAGAGCCGTGGATGAGGTGATTGCGGAAGCGGGAATCCCTACACAGCGGGCGCTTTCCCTGCTTACTATGCTGTCAGTTAAGGGCTTGGTAATCAGCCATCCCGGCAGTCAGGTATCCCTAAAATAATTGTTACCGGAGGCAACCAATGGCAAAAGCATCCTATCTTGTAATCGTGGAGTCCCCCTCCAAGGCAAAGACCATAGGAAAATACTTAGGACCAGACTATACCGTTAAGGCCAGTATGGGTCATCTCCGCGACCTGCCCAAGAGCACAATGGGTGTAGATATCGAAGGCGGCTTTGTGCCGGAGTATCTGCCCCTCGACAATAAAACCGATGTGATTAACGAGCTTCGCCGTCTTTCAAGGGCCGCTGAGGTCGTGTATCTCGCAACCGACCCGGACCGTGAAGGCGAAGCCATTTCCTGGCACTTAAAAGAGCTTCTGGAGCTGCCCGATGAAAAGGCCCGCCGGGTAACCTTCAACGAAATCACCCAAAAGGTTGTGCAGTCCTCCATCGCCGCTCCCCGGGACATCGACTATAATTTGGTGGATTCCCAGCAGGCACGGCGGATTCTGGACCGCATTGTCGGCTACCAGCTGTCTCCCCTGCTTTGGAAGAAAGTTCGCCGGGGTCTAAGTGCCGGCCGTGTGCAGTCGGTGGCAACCCGGCTGGTGGTGGACAGGGAAAACGAAATCCGTGCCTTTATTCCCAAGGAGTACTGGACACTGGAGGCAGACTTAAACCGTAGCGGAAAGCCCGGCTCATTTACTGCTATGTATTACGGCAGCCCTAAAAAGCAGGAGCTGGAAAACGAGCAGCAGGCCCAAGAAATTCTGGATGCGGTAACCGGCAAGACCTTTACTGTTACCGGCGTAAAGCGCAGCGACAAAAGGGGCTCTGCTGCCCCTCCCTTTACTACCTCTACACTCCAGCAAGAGGCTTCCCGGAAGCTGAATATGACCCCCAGCCGCACAATGTCCATCGCCCAGCAGCTTTATGAAGGAAGTCGGATCGTAGCCATGTCGTTCTGTGGGCCAAGGAGTTGTAGTTAACACTTGTCTTCCTAAGACCGCTTG